>JANNNL010000216.1:0-9133 GCA_031398525.1 Actinomycetes bacterium
CCGGCCGGCGGGCGATGTCTGTGTGTCGCCCGCCCCTTCTGGGGGTCTGTCGACACCCAGATCAGTGGCGGAAGTGGCGTTCGCCGGTGAACACCATGGCGATTCCGTGCTCGTTGGCCGCGGCGATCACCTCGGCGTCACGCATTGAGCCACCGGGCTGGATGACGGCCTTGATTCCGGCGGCCACCGCCGCGTCGAGGCCATCGCGGAACGGGAAGAACGCATCGCTGGCGCACACCCCGCCGACGGCCCGGCCGGCTGACCGGTCGGCGGCGATTCGGGCCGAGTCGAGGCGGTTCTGCTGCCCCGCTCCGATGCCGAACGCCTGACCGTCCTTGACGTAGACGATCGCGTTCGACGACACCGCCGCGCAGACCTGCCATGCAAACGACAGGTCGTCCCACTGCGCAGCGTCGGGAGCAACGGTCGTGACCACTTGCCAGCCCGAACGATCGCGCGGCACCCGGTCGGCCGATTGCACGAGCAGCCCGCCGTCGACCGATCGGACATCGAGCGCAGTACCGACCGGGGCCGGCCCGCTGAGTACCCGCAGGTTGGCCTTCTTGGTCAACACCGCTACTGCCTCTGCGGTGAACGAGGGCGCAACGACGACCTCGGTGAATACCGGGGCCAACGCCTCGGCCAACGCCACATCGACCTCACGGTTGCAGGCCACGATCCCGCCAAACGCGCTGACCGGGTCACAGGCGTTCGCTCGCACGTAGGCCGTGGCGATGTCGTCGGCCACCGCGACGCCGCACGGGTTGGCGTGCTTGACGATCACGCAGGCGGGTTCGGCGAAGCGGTTGACGAGCTTCCACGCCGCATCGGTGTCGTAGACATTGAGGTACGACATCTCCTTGCCGCCGTGTTGCACGGCCGCATCCCACCAGCTCACGGCCCCGATCGAGCGGTAGCGAGCCCCAACCTGATGGGGATTCTCGCCGTAGCGCAACGAT
This sequence comes from Actinomycetes bacterium, assembly GCA_031398525.1. Taxonomy (GTDB): domain Bacteria; phylum Actinomycetota; class Acidimicrobiia; order Acidimicrobiales; family Ilumatobacteraceae; genus JANMJD01. The sequence continues at coordinate 960 of JANNNL010000216.1, forward strand.
TGGGCGCGGTCGAGGGCAAGGTGCATCGTCGGCGGTAACGCATCGGAGTCGGAGTCGAACCAGCCGACGATCGCGGCGTCATACGCAGCGGTGTGGGCAAAGGCGGTGCGGGCCAGCGAGCGCCGGGTCTCCAATGACAAGGCACCCGAGGCCCGCAACTCCGCAGCAACTCCCGAGTAGTCGGCCGGTTCGACCAGCACCCCCACATGGGCATGGTTCTTGGCCGCGGCGCGCACCATCGTCGGGCCGCCGATGTCGATCAGTTCGATGCCCGGGTTCGACGAGAAGGGATACAGATTGACGACAACGAGCGAGATCGGCGCATAGTCCATCTCGGCGAGTTCTCGAACATGCTCGGGTTCGTCGAGATCGGCAAGCAGTCCGGCGTGGACGGCGGGATGCAGCGTGACGACGCGATGCCCGAGGATCGCCGGGAACCCGGTCAACTCGGCGACATCGGTGACGGTCAGCCCCGCCTCGGCCAGGGCGCGGGCGGTCCCTCCGCTCGACACCACGTTCCAACCGAGTTCACTCAGCACCGTGGCAAGTTCGACGATGCCGGATTTGTCGTAGACCGAAAGCAGGGCGGTAGGCACTCCACGACCCTACCGACCAGGCACCCCTACGAAAATTGCTACCGATCCATCGCTGCTGCGGTACTTTGCGCGTGACCCGTTCGATGACTCACAGGAGTACCATGGCCACCGGCAAGCTCACCAGTTCCGCCGCGCTGACCGTCGGCGGCGGCACGCTGTCGTTCCTCGCCGGGTTCATGACTTGGTGGAAGAACGATGTCGGCGGCTTCTCGGGGTGGCACTACTTCGTCACCAGCGGCATCGGTGCCCTCCTCTTCGGCATCGTCGCCGTCGTCACCGCGCTGCGCCTCTCGACGCGCCACATGCCGATCCCGCTGCCCGGCCCGGTGCCGCTGCTCGCCGCCGCGGCGGTCGGCGTGTTACTGACCGTTACCCGGTTTCTGTCCGACGGCTTCGTGGAAGAGACCGACCTCGTGCGCGGCACCGGAGCCTACGCCGGGGTCCTCGGGGGCGCCGCCGCGCTGGTCGGCACTGTCCGAGCCATCAAAGAACTGGGCCAAGGACGGGCTACACGACGACCATCCGACGCCCCGAACTGACCATGTTCTGCGGGCTGTATTTCACGGTGTAGGTTCCGCGTCAGGAGAGGGTCACACTTTCCCTAGATGCGGAGGAGAATCCCGATGGATCTCAGCAAGTTCAAAACATCCGATTGGCTCAAGGTCGGCGGCGGTGCAGTGTTTTTCATCGCCGGGTTCATGAGTTGGTGGAAGGTCGATCTGGGCGAGCTCGGCTCGGTCGGGGCCAATGGGTGGGACTACTTCTTCACGACCGGCATCGCCTGGCTGCTCCTCGTCGCCGTTGCGGTGATCACCGTCCTGCGGGTCATGGACATCAAGGTGCCCGCCGACCTTCCCTGGCCGCTGGTCATGTTCGCCGCGACGCTCGTGAGTCTGCTCCTCGTACTGATCCGTTTCTTCTCTGACGGAGTGGGCATCGACGGCAGTGGACTGAGCCGGGGAGTCGGAGCATTCCTCGGGCTGATCGGGGCGATTGCGGCCCTCGCCGGGGCCGTGATGGGTTTCAAGGAGTCGGGTGGAGACTTCAACGATCTCAAGGACGTCAACAAGCTGAAGGCGGGGTTCGCCAAGGGGGGCGACGACACCCCGCCCCCGCCTCCCATGCCTCAGTGACCAACAACCGCTGACGAACGGCCGGAGACAATCGAGCCTCGGGCCACGGCAGCCGCCATACTGAGTGGGTGGCAGCACATGAGGTTGAGGTCCTGGTCATCGGTGGTGGTCCGGCCGGGTCAGCCGCCGGATATTGGCTCGCCCGGCATGGTCACAACGTGGCCATCGTCGAAAAGAAGGAGTTCCCCCGCGAGAAGACCTGCGGCGACGGGCTCACCCCGCGAGCGGTCTACCAACTCGGCGAGATGGGCCTCACCGACGAGCTGTCGAAGTACCACCGCTACTCGGGCCTGCGCGCCACCGGCATGGGCAAGGCGCTCGAACTCGAATGGCCGTCGCACCCCATCTATCCACAGCACGGCTACGTCGTGCGGCGCCGCGATCTCGACTCAATGGTCGCCCGCAACGCCGAGTCGGCCGGAGCAACGCTGTTGCAGGGCCACGAAGCCGTTTCGCCGATCATCGAACGCGGCTTCGTCCGTGGTGCACTGGTCAAGTCGAAGTACGAGAACGAGCCGTTCGAGATTCGCGCCCGCTATGTGATTGTGGCCGACGGGGCGAACTCCCGCTTCGGTCGGGCGCTGGGCACCTTCCGCACTCGCCAGTGGCCCTATGGCACCGCCATCCGCACCTATTGGGAATCACCCCGCCACGCCGAGCCGTGGATCGAATCTGCGCTCGATGTGAAAGACCGCGCCGGCAACCCGCTTCCCGGCTATGGCTGGATCTTCCCGGTGGGCGACGGCACGATCAACATCGGCGTCGGCCTGCTCTCGACGTTCCGCGACTTCAAAAGCGTCAACACCACCCATCTGCTCGACGCGTACGCCCACCAGGTGGCCGAGCGATGGGAGATCGACCCCGAAAACCCGACGTGCAAGGCGACCGCCGGCCGCATCCCAATGGGTGGCTCGGTGGGCCCCAAGGTCGGCCCCACGTACCTGGTGGTGGGCGATGCCGCCGGGTCGGTCAACCCGTTCAACGGCGAGGGCATCGACTACGCCTACGAGACCGCCCGAATGGCCGCCGACGTGCTCCACGACGCACTCGTCAGCGGCGACCCGGTCGCGCTGCAGCAGTACACCCGGATGACCGAGGCCGAGTACGGGCAGTACTTCAAAGTCGCCCGGCTGTTCGCCAAAATCATCGGCCGACCAGCGCTGATGCGTGAACTTACCCGCGTCGGGATGAACAGCCGAACGCTGATGGAATGGGTGCTGCGGATCATGGCCAACCTATTGCGCCCCGACGAACTCGGCCCGGCCGAAGCCGCCTACAAGGCCGCCGCGGCGATCGCCCGGTTGATGCCGAACGCCTGAATCCGATGTGTGCCACATCTGACGTTGACAGGGTGACGGCGAACGGCGACGCTGAGCCCGCTACAACGATGTAGAAGGGCACCCCGATGACCACCGTGAGCAACCCTGTGCTGTACGCCGATGCGGACCTGCCGAACCTGATGATCGCGGGCATGCCCGAGACCTCAGCCGAGGCCCGACGGATCTTCGCCGAGGCCCGGTCGCGTTCGCCGATTGCCCGCGGCCTGTTCGGTCCGACGGTCGTCGGCCACGCCGAGGTCACCGAACTGCTGCGCGACAAACGGCTGCGAGGCCCAGGTATGGACTTTGCCCGCATGTCGGGCATTCCCGAGGGAGGTCGGCTGTGGCGACGAACCGAGCAGATCCTGCTATTCATGGAGGGCGACGACCACACTCGGCTGCGCCGACTGGTCTCCAAGGCATTCACCCCCAAAGCGGTCGAGTCCCTCCGCCCAATCGCCCGGGCGACCTTTCGCGATCTAGTCGATTCGGTCGACGAGGCGGGCAGCTGCGAGGCCGTCGCCACATTGTGCAACCCGTTTCCGATCCCGGTGATTTGTGCGCTGATCGGTATCGAGCCCGACCGCATCGACGACATGAGTCGCTGGGCCGGGTCGATTCTGCAGTCGCTGCGACTCGACGCGTTCAACTTCCTCGACGAGATCGAACAAGCCCTCGCCGAGATCGACGAATACATCGAGACGCTGATCACGCAGCGCCGGGCGAACCCCCGCGATGACCTGCTGTCGAACCTGATCGCGGTGGAGGACGAAGGCGACCGGCTGTCAGCGTCGGAGCTGCTCGCGGTCGTCGAGATGATGCTCGTGGCCGGCACCGACACGACCCGCAATCAGCTGAGCTGCATGATCAACACCTTCTGCGAACACCCGGGTCAATGGGCGCTGTTGCGCTCCCGACCCGAGTTGATCGGCAACGCCGTCGAGGAAGCAATCCGGTGGGACCCGGCCACCGCGGCGATCCCCCGGTTCGCCCTCGAAGACATCGAGATCGGCGGCGTGACGGTTCCGGCGGGCAATCTGCTCGTGCTGCTGTCGATGTCGGCCAACCACGACGACGCCGTTCTGCCCGGTGCCGATCGATTCGACATCACCCGTCAGACTCCGGGTGGTTGGCACCTGTTGACGTTCGGGGGCGGTATTCACTACTGCCTCGGGGCGAGCCTGGCTCGGCTCGAACTCACCGAAGCGCTCGCCGAGATGGTCGATCGGTTTCCGACGCTCGCCCTCACCGAACCGGCGGTCACGCATCCGGCCGGATCGCCGATTTTCGGCTACTCGAAACTCGCCCTCAGCTGGGCGGCTGCGGACTGAGATAGCCGTACTTAGCGAGAATCTCCTGGCCGGCGGAGCTGAGGATGAAGTCGGCAAAGGTCACGTTCAACGCATCATGGGTCGACTTTTTGACCACGGCCATGGCGTGCTCGGCGGGAATGTTCACCTCGACCGGAATCGCTACTCCAGCCACGGTGGCACCCGCGGCGACCACATCCGAGGCGTAGATCAGTCCAGCGTCGGCTTCGCCCGATTCGACTTTGGCGAGCACGCCGGCGACATCGCTTTCGAGGCTGGCCGGAGTGACAGAGATCTTGGCGGCCTTGAGCAACCGGCGCGGGAACTTGCCACACGGCCGACTCGGGTCGCACAGCGCGACCCGGACCTCGGGCCTGGCCAGATCACCCAGTCCGGCCACCCCCGTCGGGTTCCCGGGGGCCACGACAATCTGCAGCGGATCGAGCGCGACGACCGCCGGGAACGAGCCCGCCAGACCAGCGTCGATGAACTTGTTCATGAACGTCGAGTCGGCCGCGATGAACAGATCGACGGCGGCACCCTTTTCGATTTTCCCGATGAGCGACGACGACTTGTCGAACACAAATTCGGCGGTGACGCCGAGGTTGACGGCAGCGAAGGCCTTGCCCACTTCGGTCAATGCGGCCTTCATCGAGATCGCTGCGTAGACCTTGACGATGCCCGTAGACGCGGTGCGCGGGTCGGTTGTTGGCACCGTGATGATCTCGGTGGTTGCCGGAGCGGTCGGCACCGGCAGCGGGCTCGGTGCCTGCACTTCAGTCGTCGTGAGCTGGCCATATGTAGCGTTCAGTCCATCCGACGACGGTACGGCAGGGCTGCACGCGACGACCAGGGCCGCCACGATCACCAGCGACGCAGCCGGCCAAACGTTCCGTGTGGCCCCTCGCGAATGATGGATTGCTTGTTGTCGAGCTCTCCGCACGCCCCGGACAATAGACCGACGGGAATCGTTCACGAGGTCGCGCTGTGTGATGTCCACTTGATCGGTGTAGATGTCAGACAACCGAGCGCGGCGACAGTTCGGCAATCAGGTCGGGGCCTCGCGTCGCGACTCGTGCGGCGGCCCGCCGAGTGCCAACGATGTACACGCCAGCGCCCGTCGCGAGCCCGGCGAGCGAGATCAACGGAGCCCAAGAGCGGTCGTACCAAACAACCAGCGGCACCAGCGTCGGGGCGGCGATCACTCCCAACGCGGCCACACCGATGATCATCCACAACCCGGTCATACAGCCTGCTCCCGTCATCCCACTCCGCCAGGCAAACGGATTGTCGCCGTCGTTGGCCGGCATCGGCACCACCGTCGAGACGAACGCGCCAATCCCGAGGGCGAGCATCGCAATCGTGATTGCTTCGACGAGTGCCAAGGGCGTTGCCCGCCAACTCCCGGTCAACGCGCTCGCCGTCAACACCCCCAGCAGACCTGGGACGATCACGTGGGGAAGCCAGCCGAGCGCACGGGCGCGGATGCGCTCGATCGTGAGACCGCCGCTGAGATCTTCGAGCCACAACGAGGCGCTGTCCCAGCCGATGAGATTGAAGCCCGATCCCGATGTCATCACCATCGACACCAGGCCGAGGAAGGCAACACGCGGGTTCTGGCTGCCCCGCGATCCCAACACTTGAATCGCCGCGAACCCGACACCCATCACCGTGGTCATCAACAGCTGCACTCGCTTCGATGGCGATCGACGCAGATAACGAACCTCGCGGGCGACGGCCGCGGCCTGCGGCGTGACCGCCGTCCCCAGTGGGGCGCTCCCGCTCGACGTTGCCCGGCCGACCGGTCGCTCCGAGCCCTGTGCCAACCGGGCCGTCACCGCGGCCCAGCCGGCGAGCGCGACAGCCGCAGCGGCAGCGGTGGCCGTCAACCAGCCGGCCGCCGTTCCCAACCGACCATCAGCGGCAGCAATCAGACCCCGACCCGGCCAGCCGGTGGGAAGCAATCCGAACAAGTCGATCAGCCGCTGAGCGGTGCGGTCGTCGGCGTTTCGCAAGGCCGGGCCGATCGCTTGCGTCCCGAGCCAGAGGGTGACGCCGATCAACGTCGTGACGACAACGGCCACGTCCCGACCTTTGCGGCTGCGTTGAGCGCGGGCCAGGCCGGCACCGACCAGGCGGGCCAGACCGAGCCCCAACAGAAAAGTGCACGGCACGATCGCGACGACGATCAGTGCGCCGATTCCAGCCGGGGCGTAGCCGACGATCACCCCGCACAGCGCGAGAAGCACAGCCAACGTGGCCGGTCCCGACACCGCTCCGCCAACGAGAATCGCCCCCAGTTCGCGCCGGGTCAGCGGCACGAGCGCCAGGCGGGTCGGGTCGACCGTTTCGTCCGCACCACCCGCCACGATCGGGAGGAATACCCAGCCAAGCAGGATCGATGTCAATCCGAGAACGGCCGTCGATGCGCGGTAAATATCGGTCCCGGCGCGGGCCGTCGCGAGCACCGCGAATCCCCCGAGCCCGAAGATGCCGCTTGCCGACAGCCCGAGAATGAAGAGGGCCATACCACCCTTACGAAGCCGGTTGCGCGTCAATCGCCACCGCAACCGGGCCCCGAGCAGGGCGTATGCGAGCATCAGCGCAACCAGTCGAGATCGCCAGATCCGGCAGTCTGTCCCCCGACGGCCTCAATGAACACATCCTCCAACCGGCGTCCCCCACTCACGTGTTCTGTGGTTCCCGCAGCGACTACTCGACCCGCAGCAACGATCGCCACGTGGTCGCACAGCCGCTCGACAGTGTCCATCACGTGGCTCGAAAACACCACCGTGCCACCGCGGGAGCGGAACGTTGTGAGCACGTCGGTGATCGTGCGAGCTGATACCGGATCGACCGACTCGAACGGTTCGTCGAGGAACAACACCCGCGGGGCATGCAACAACGCGGCGGCCAAAGCGATCTTCTTGCGCATCCCGGTCGAGTAGTCGGCGACCATCACCCCGGCGTCCTCGGCGAGACCGAGCACCCCGAGCAGCTCGTCGCGCCGCCGGTCGACCTCGGCGCGGTCCATCTTGCGCATCAGGCCGAGGTAGGTCAGCAGCTCGGCCCCACTCAGCCGTTCGAACAACCGCAGATCGTCGGGGAGCACGCCAATCACCTGCTTGACCGGCCGCGTCTCGGGCCACACCGGGATTCCGGCGACGGTCGCCGTGCCGCCATCAGGTCGTAGCAACCCGACCAGCATCCGAATGGTCGTTGTCTTGCCGGCCCCGTTCGGTCCGACCATTCCGTAGAACGACCCCTCGGGCACCTGCAGGTCGAGACCCGCAACGGCAACCTTCGGGCCGAAGTGCTTGTACAACCCGAACGCGGCGACGGCAAGCATCAGGCTCCCTGCGCCGCCACAACCGCCGCCCGGCTGGCGGCGTCGACGATCCGTTCGATCACGTCGTCGGTGTGCGCCCATCCGGGGAACAGCGCTTCGTACGCCCCCGGGGCCAGGGCGATTCCTTCGGCGAGCATCGCGTGGAAGAACCGGGCATACATCGCCTCGTCGGTCGCCTTCGCCTCGTCGTAGTTGGTCGCCGTCGAGTCCGCCAGATGGATGCCAACGACGGTACCCAGGGCGGGCACCCTCGCCGGAATCCCGGCGTTGGTGAACGCATCGCGCAGCCCTGCGGCGAGGCTGCGAGCCCGGGCGAACAGCTCGACATAGTGGTCGTCGGTGAGTTCGTCGAGCACGGCCAGGCCCGCGGCGGTCGCCAACGGATTGCCGGCAAGCGTTCCGGCGTGGAAGATCTTTCCGAGCGGCGAGAGCTGCTCCATCACATCGCGGCGCCCACCGATCGCCCC
>JANNNL010000231.1:0-2162 GCA_031398525.1 Actinomycetes bacterium
CGCGGCCCTCGAGCTTGATGTTGATGCGGCCGTCCTGGGGCTTCCTCTTCTCGGCGACACCGCAACAGATAGCGGGCGTCGGGCGACAGGCGCTCGGCCAGCGGCCCACTCAGTCCCCCGACGAGGCGACTGTCGGATTCATGGGGCGGGCGAGCGCCCATCGCTTGCAACCCAGCCGCGACGAGGATCACCACAGGCACGGCAGTCGCCAAGCGGGCCATCAGCAGCTGACGCCCTGACCACCGTTCGGTCGCGGCGCCGCCGATCGCCAGCAGCGCGGCGAGCACGGCGACGGCGTTGATCGGCCAGATCCACCGCACCACATAGTCGTAGAACTCGCCGAACACCCGGGTCACCGAGAACAGCCCGATCGCCGTCGCCGCGCCCCACACGGCAAACAGGGCCAACACCGCCCGGTCGCGACGGCGCCACGCCACCCACAAACCCGCGACCACCAGCGAAATCATCGCCAGCAACCCGACAAGATCCGGTGACGACGTCGGCTCATGGTGCTGCCCCGTCACCCAACTACCGAGCAGATTGAACTCCCCGGCAAACGCCTTGACACCGGCCCGCACCCCGACATACGGCTCAGGCGGATTCCCAAAGTGCTGCCACAGCCGTCGCAGGTTCCCCGGCGACCGAGTCAGCTGCTCATACACGGGCGGAACGATCGACACGGCTCCGACGAACACCGACACACCGACGTCGCGCCCCAATCGTCGCTGGCCTCCCGGTACCGATCGTCGACGGATCAGCAACCAGACCACGGCCAGGCCGGTCAGTCCACCGACAAGGGGCAGGTAACTGACGTGGGTCTGCGCACAATGCGAGCCGACCAGCACCGCCCACGGCAACGAGCGCGATCGCTCCTGCGCCACATCCCACAGCAACACCAGGAAAGCGACGAAGGCGAACACCGGTAGCCACACATTCCACGGCTCGACGAAAAACGACGACGACATCAACGCCCGGACCATCATGAGCATCACGAACGCCGTGGCAACGGCGGCCCACCGACCGTGCCGCCGCCCCACCAACCACACCGACACGCCAATCGCCAGCCCGTGGAGGACGTCAGTGGCGGCAATCGTCGCCCACGATGACCGACCGAGTAGCAGGTAGATCGGCAGCATTGCGTAGGCCATGCTCGGGCCGAGCGCCGAGCCCTGATCGTCGATTGGTCCGACGCGGGCGGCCACCCCGACGAGCGGTGGATGCCGGGGAATGGCCCGCAACATCAGCTCGGTATGGGCCAGGTCGCCCGTTGGATACCAATGGTGCCGCAGCATCGCGATCATCACGATCATCAGGGGAATCGTGGTGATGACGGCGATCCAACGCGGCGACGTCAACTGGCGCGGCGATGCGCTCTGGCTCACGGAACCACCGAGACCAGCACCCGCGCCATCCGCTCGAGACCGGCGGTGGTCAGCGAGCCTTGGGTGTCGCGGACCGCTATCATGCCGTCCGGTTCGCAGTCGTCCCACCATTGGCACGGCATCTGTTCCACCTGAGAGTCGTCGCCCAGGAGCCGGGTCGCATCGGCGATCGTCGCCCGGTCGGCGACGTCGAGTTCAGCGATCATCGGTGCCAATGAAGCATCGAGGCTGCCCTGACCGGGCTGCAACACGATCAGAGAAACCTCGGCGGCCGCAGCAGCCGAGGCCAACTCGGCGACCGGTGCGCCAATACATTCGCCGGTGCCGCGGAATGAAACCACAATCGCCTCGGCTTCGATGGTGGCCAAGCCAGGCCCGAGCGCCGCCGACGCGTCGCACCATGTCGCCCACTCGGGATGCACCTCAACGTTCATGCCGCGCTCGCGGAGTCGCCGAATGATCGGATTCGACTCGGCGACCACTTCGGTGTCGCCGGCGAGCACCACGTTGACCGCATCCCCGGCCCCGGTCAACGATGGCCACCACCACACGATGAGCGCAAGCACGACGGCCCGTGGAGCAAGGCGCTGCAGCCCGCGGGGCGCGACCACAACGGCATCAGGCGACGTCACCACAATGATCGCGACCTTACCGGCCGGCCCGGCGGTGCTCGCGTGTTGCCGCGAGCAACACCCCGAGCACGTCGTGAGCTACCCGGTCCCAGGTGAGTGTCGCCGCCCGGCGGCGAGCCGTCTCGCCGAGTCGCGCCCGCCCCGCATC
>JANNNL010000263.1:0-21440 GCA_031398525.1 Actinomycetes bacterium
CGTAGATGGTCGCAAGATCTACACCTCAGGCACGTTGCATGCCGGTGATCGGCTCTGCGCCGAAGCCACCGGCCTGTTCATCAGCCTGCGCGCCTGGATCGGGCCACCCGGTGATGCAACCGGGGTCACCCCCGCGCCAGCCTGAACAGGCTCAGGCGAGGGTGCCGACGTTTTTGAGTTCCTCGAAGGCCTGAGTCAGCCGCGTGCGGAAGCTGGTTTCGCCGGCGCGCAACCATGACCGAGGGTCGTAGATCTTCTTGTTCGGGCGGTCGTCGCCCTCGGGGTTGCCAATCTGACCCTGCAGGTAGTCGTGGTGTTTCTGGTCGTAGCCGCGAATGCCATCCCAGAAGGCCCACTGCAAATCGGTATCAATGTTCATCTTGACCACGCCGTAGCCGATCGCTTCTTCGATCTCGGATTGCGCCGAGCCCGACCCACCGTGGAATACGAAGTTGACGGGGAGCGGGCCGGTCGAGAACGTCGACTCGATGTGGCGCTGGCTGTCACGCAAAATGGTCGGCTTCAGCTTGACGTTGCCGGGCTTGTAGACACCGTGGACATTGCCGAATGCCGCAGCAATAGTGAACCGATCGCTCACCTTCATCATCTCGTCGTAGACATAGGCGACTTCGTCGGGCTTGGTGTACAGGTCGGATTCGTCGGCATCGGAGTTGTCGACCCCGTCCTCCTCGCCGCCGGTGATACCCAGTTCGATCTCGAGGGTCATGCCGATTGCCGACATCCGCTCCAGGTAACGCTTGGAGATTTCGACGTTCTCGACCAGCGGCTCTTCGGACAGATCGAGCATGTGTGAACTGAACAGTGGACGACCGGTCGCCGCGAAATGTGCCTCGCCCGCGACGAGCAGACCGTCGACCCACGGGAGCAGCTTCTTGGCGCAGTGGTCGGTGTGGAGGATGACCCGGGCTCCGTATGCCGCGGCCAGCCGGTTGACATGATCTGCTCCGGCGAGCGCGCCGAGCGTCGCGATGTGGTTGGAGTCACCACTCAGGCCTTTGCCGGCGATGAACGCGGCACCGCTATGGGAGAACTGGATGATCACCGGGGAGTTGAGCGCGACGGCGGTCTCCATCGTGCCGTTGATCGTGTTGGTCCCGATGCAGTTGACGGCGGGGAGGGCGAACCCCCGGGCCTTGGCCAGGGCGAAGACGTCGCGCACGTCGTCGCCGGTCAGTACACCGGCGGCAAAATCGGTTCGAAGGTCGGTCATCGGAGGTCTCTTTTCGGTCGGCATTCCCATGATCAATGACCTGTCCGACGCTAGCTCGGGTCCGAGCGCGAATTTGCTCATCTGGAATGATGCTCTGTCTTCACTCCTACCATCCGTCGAAGTCAGGACCACGGACGTCGGGGCATCCCGGCCGGACTCCTTCGATGTGATCCATAAGTTGTCGAGTTCCGGAGCGTCCGGATCTGATATGTTTTCGGCACAAGGTCGATCGGGGAGCGCAGATGAACACGTCTGCAAGACCGAACGAAGCGGGAGTGCTGCGATCAGTCATCGAGATGATCCGCAGTCGGCTCCCGACGCAGTGGGCGGTGGTCAGTGTCGCTCAGCCTTTACCCGTCGGCCGCCTGCGGGTCGACGCAGTCCTCGAGATCACCGGTCCGGACGGGGCGGTTGCCCGGTTGGTGATCGAGTGCAAGCAGAACCTCTTGGCGCGCGACGCGTTGAGAGCGGTGACCCGGGCGAGAACCATCGCCGAATCGTTGGCCATCGACCCGGCCAACGTCATCGTCGTGTCGCCGTACCTCAGCCCCACAACTCGTGAATCGATCACCGAGCTTGGCGCGAGTTACGCCGACAGCACCGGCAACATCCTGCTTCAGTCGACGCGACCAGCGATCTTCATCGCAACCGAAGGAGCATCGAAAGACCCGTGGCCATCCGATGAAACCCTTCGGTCACTCAAGGGTCGAGGAGCTGGACGTGCCGTGCGCGCCGTGGTCGACTTCAATCCGCCGTACACCCTCAGAACACTCGGGGATCGTGCCGGAGTCCCGTTTGGTTCCCTCGCCCGGGTCACCGACCTACTTGACCGCGACGGGCTCATCACCAGGGGCAACCGAGGTCCGGTCACCGAAGTCGACTGGGAGAGGGTCATTCGACGGTGGGCGCGGGACTATGACGTCGCCCGCTCCAACCGCGTCACGACGTTCTTGGATCCGCGAGGCCTGCCAACCCTCACCGAGAACCTCTCCGCCATTGAGGGTGACTACGCCGCGACCGGGGCATACGCGGCGCAACAGTTTTCGCCGGTCGCGCCGAACCGCCTGGCCGCGATCTACACGACCGATGTTGCCGCGACGGCCGAGAGGCTCGGTCTCGTCCCCACAGACGCTGGTGCCAACGTCTGGCTCATCGAACCGTACGACGACGTCGTGTTCGACCGAGTCGCGATTCGTGACGGCATCCGATGCGTCAACCCATCACAACTCGCCGTCGATCTGCTGACAGGCCCTGGTCGCGATCCCGCCGAAGGCGAAGAACTGCTCGTCTGGATGAAAGGAAACGAAGATGCCTGGCGAACCCGCTGACCAGTACGTACGCGCTCGCGCTGCGTTGCTCGACGCGGCCGATGCACTGTCGCCGCATCTTGAGTCCATCGTGCTCGTCGGCCAACAACGCGCGCGAGCCGCATTATCCACCTGATCAGGTCATATTTATAAGTATTCGACGCACATTGGGCGAGAAGTCTTATATAGTGCCCTCTATGAGGAGGCACAGATCGTGGAGCGCCCATACGGCCACGGTCGCCCGGCTGCTCTACGACTCATCGACAGCACCGATCCGCCAAACCGAGGTCGCCGCCACCGTCGGCATCACCCAACCAGCCGTGTCCCAAATTCTTCGCCAGTTCGAACAGGCCGGAGCGACCCGGCGAATACCCGGCGGCCGACTCCCCACGCGGCAACTCGCCGCGGTCTACGCCGAACGGTACCGGCCGCCCCACACCAACCATTATTGGTACAACCTTGACCCGCTGACCGCACAGGTCGACCTGCTCGTCAAACACCACCCGCCCGTCGTGTTCACAGGCGATCTCGCCGCCGACCTGATCGCCGCATGGCGAACCCCCACGATCCTGAGCATCTACACGCGCGAACCGATCGACATTGAACGTCTCGGTTTCGTTCCCGCCGCCGGCCAATACGACGCAACTGTCATCATCCGCGCCGCCATCGATGGGGCACTCGTTGACCCCGGCCGACCAGTCGGCGCATTGAACGTCGCCCACGATCTGGACGTGTACCGCGAACTCGTCGCGCTCGGCGGAGAAGACCGGATCGAAGCCGCCGACCGGATTATCGACCGAGTCCTGCAATGAGCAGCAACCCGCCACCAGACATCGAACCTGCCGCACCCTCCACAGTCGAATCGCCACTGTTGATCTCCGACTCGTTGGCTACTGACGGCGGATGGGACGCAATCGCCACTCTGGGATACTCGAAGACGGCCGGGAACCGTTGGGAGCGGCCGCTGGCGAGCGGAGCGACCGCGGCCATCGACCTGCTTGTACCGGCCTACACCTCACGGCCACGATCGTCCGTGCAGATCGGTTCGACCAACACGACCGAAGTTCCCGGGCTGGCGTTCGCGCTTCGTCGCCCTGCCGTCGCCTGCACCGCACGGTTCATGTCGTCACAACGTGCCCTGCGGACCGCTCGGGTCTCCGTCCCCGATGAGCCGTCGTTACTCGGGTTAAAGACGCTTGTGCGCACCGTCCGCGACGAGTTCCGCGATTGCGAGGACATCTGGCGGTGCCTTGAAATTCTCTATGTATCCGGTCGAGGCGACGACTTCAAGACCGACCCAGCGTTCAATGCCGCCAGAACGGTGCTCGCCCACCAGGTGGCTCCGAATGGTGCCGCAATGGCCAAGTTGTTGGACCGCACCGCCCCGCAGAACGCGACCGACGTCGCACCAGAATCACCGCACTCGTCCGCCGCATCACCTGACCGTCGCGGGGACAATCTCACGATCCTGGCCACTGCCGTCGGCAGCGTCAACGCTGAGACTGGACTCAGACGACATGGCGACGCTGCAACGCAAACATGGCTTCGCTGGCACCGCGATCACCGGCATCGGCATCGGCAAGATCAAGCCACGCCACCACAAGCGACACACCGTCGACGATGTGGGACCAGGTCGAAGACTCGACGGTGTGAACGATGAGGGCCCGACCGGTCCCGGCCACCGGACCCAACCGATTCAACCGGGCCCGCAACGACCCGGCGTCGGCGTCGTCTTTCCACAGGCGTAGCCACCGGGCCATGGTCTCGGGACGGTGGAATGCTTGCACCGGACGCGACCGCGGTTCGGGGTCGAACCCGTCGGTGAACATCGTCTCGTCACCCGTCGACTCATACAAGAACGGCAACGGCGACACCAACGCCGTCAACGTCGACGGCAACCCCGCCGCGTACTTCGCGGTCTGCGACTCCACCCCCGCCAACGGCGTCCCCGACGGTTTCGCCTCGATCGCCCCGGCCGCCAACCGGTCAACGAGCAAACAGGTAGTCAGCCCGGCCGTGCCCGGTCGCCATGATGTACTCACGGACCGCCACACCCGGCCAGGCGTACAGGTTCAGGTCTTTGAAATCCTGCACCAACCAACCACACGCGGCGAGCTGCCGATCGATCTCCACCCGCGCCCGCGCCTCCGCCGGCAAACAGGTCGACATCAGCGCAGCGGTCGCGTGATGGAAAGGCCGCTGAACGTCACAGTCCTTGAGCGTAGAACAGCCCGCCGGTCTTCAACCGACGCGCCGTCAAGGTCAGAAGGATCGTTCGTTGCTGACCACCGCTCACTCGTTGATGTTCACCTTGGGGGCGGTCGCTCGCTGATGCAGAAATGCCATGCCGGTCGCCCGGCCAAGATCGCTGAATCCAGTGGAGTAGCTCCCCGAAGGCTTTCCGTCCATCCATCGGGGCGACTCCTCGGCCAGTAGGCCAAGCATCCGCCACCAGAACAACCGACGATGAATCTGATTCTCGACGTGCAACGCGGTGGTCGGTCCTGAACTGTTTCGCCAGCCCGCGCTGATCACCACCGGTGCCAGTTCATCGAACCGGTCACCGCCGACTACGGAACCGTCGAGCAGCCGCAACGTCACCACCTCGGCAACGAAATCACCGAACGGATCGCCGCCACCCAGCGTCCCAACGATCGCCCTCCACACCGCTTGACCATCAGCGATGACTGCCGAGCCAGCAGTCGTGGTCTTCAACACCTTGCCGCGTCGACGGACAAAACCGAGTCTCGTCGCGACGTCGCGTAGTTCGCCCATCTGAGGAACATCGGCCTCCGAATGCGGTGGCTTGTCCCACTCCCACCAGCCGAAACGGGTGGTCATCTCCTGCACGAGCACCTTGGGGAGATAGCCGGCGGCGGTCAACACCGCGCCATCGGCGCAGGCAGCGAGCAACATCTGCATCGGTGCCACGAGCGGTTCGAGCCGCTCGATCGGCGGACCAGTAGGTGCCGTCAGAAGTTGGTTGGCGTACGTCGATCGCCAACGGCGGTGACGGTCGTGGCTGACCCCACGAATCCAATGATCGACTCGTTCGGTCACGATCAACGTCCGCCATGACTGACCAGGAACGTGGGTCTCGGCGTCGTCCAACACGCCATCGCAGATTTCCACCGCGATGGAACGCCACCCGTGCTCGCCGGGCCGGAGCCGACCTTCAACCATCGCGGCTTCAAGCGCTGATTCGACGGCGGACCGGGCGTGCACCTCGTCGAGACCCATGATCGTCGACCAGGAAAACGTCGGGGTGTCCGGTGCCGATACACCGGAATCCTTCATTGCCGCGAGCGCCCGTTTGCGCGCTGCGGTCGGGTTCGAGCAGTAGAGCTCCAACAACTCGTCGGTGAACGACGACCGCACGATTGCTGCGTACCGGTCCAACCCCAGCTCATCGAACAACGCGGCCGCACCTTGCTGAAACCCGATCCGATCGGGCTCGTCGATCTTGCGGACCAGGTACCACCACATCCATTGCTCGACCGACGCTTGCGACAAGACCTCCTCGTCCTCGCCAGCCAGCAACATGTTCGCGGCGAAGTCCGCGTGAAGTCCAAGCTCGCGATCGCGACGCTTGATCCGCCCAACCGCCGCGTCGACGCGTTCGCCGCTCACGCGCCGCAACACTTCTTGCACTTGCGACCCGACCCACACGAGCACGAGGCGTTACGCCCAACCTTCGCGACCACCGGCGCAATCTTCGGTAGTTCCGAACTCGTCGGCACCCACCTCAACGTCGAGAGTTCCTTCGTCCAGCCGCAATGCTCACAGTCCTCGAGGTTTGGTTCCACCTCACCGAAACTCCGCGATGGGGACGGCGACCACGACGAACCCGCGGATGCGGGTCGAACGAACCCGGCGACCTCGCGGGCCAGGTCGTCGTCGACGGGTCGACCGAGACGACGCAACGCGTCAGCACGCATCTCGGCCAACTGCGTCACCAGATCGCTCGGGTCACCCGAATCCAACACCAAGCGCAATCCCTCGGTCGTCCATCGCACCGACGTGTCGTCGGCACCGATCTTGGCGTACACCCAACCCGCCGAGTTCCGTAGCCACGGATCATCCGGACACAGCTTCCGCAGCCGTTCATACAACGCCGCGCCCTCCTCAAGACGACCGGCTCGCACCAGCAGCTCGGCAATCTCAGCTCGGGGATTCGGCACCGCCCGGTAGCCCTGCGCGATTGCCTGCTCCCACGCCACGATCGCCTCATCCCATCGGCCGTTGCCGGCGTGAATCGACGACGCCTCCACCCAGACTTCCGACAAGCCCACCGAATGCCGAGCGCATGGATGCGCCGCGACCGTCATCAACGCCCCCAGCCACGCATCACTCCCCTGCGACGCTTCGTAGACAGCTTGGACAAGTTGCTCACACTCGGCCTGAGCCATCACCGGAGTCACAATGACCAGCCTTGCACGCTCACCAGGGATGGCTGCCATCTCATCGGAAGGTGTGGGACAGCCAGCCTCGTCAGCGGTCATACCCCTGGTGATGACCGCGACATCTGTTCAGATCAAAGGCCGCAGACTCACCCGAGGGACACCTCCGGCCATCCCGCAGGCATCCATCAGCACGACAGAGGATCACCTCGGGCACGCCGTCGGCACTGCCGAAGGTGACCTTGGGGACAGCTTGGGGACAACCCAAGGTCACCTTGAGGTGCCTGAGTTGTTGTCCATCCCCGCCGCGGCCAAGTGGCTCGGGATCTCGCCGGCCACGCTCTACCGCATGATCCGTGACGACAAGGTCCCCGTGCAGATCTTCGGCAGTGGCCAGCGCAAACGCGTCGCCCGCCGCCAACTCGAACGCTGGCTCGAAGGCGACACACCACGTGCAGCGGCCACAGAGACGACAACGAATCCAGGCCGGAAACCTTCAGTGACCAGCGATTTCTTCAGCTGGCCGGACGAGCGGGACGGCGGGCCCCAAGCAGACCGCCCATCACGTCGGCGGACTCCCGATCCAGTTCCTCGATCGCGTGGGCGTACACATTGAGCGTCACGGCGGCATCCCGATGCCCGATCCGCTTCGACACGTTCTTCACCGGCATTCCCGCGGCCAACAACATCGTCGCCTGGTAGTGCCGTAAATCATGCAACCGCACCCCATCGAGCCCGGTTCGTTCCCGCACCGTCGCCCATCGGCTCGACGCGTTGTCCGGATGCCACGACTCGCTGCCATCGAACGCGTGCGAGAACACGAACGCACCATGAACCAGCCGACTTCCGCACGCCGTCGCCCGCTCGACCATTGCCTCGTGGTGATCGCGCATGATCCCAACGGTGAATTCGTCGAGCGGCACATCCCGCTTGGCGTGGTTCTTCGTGTCCTTCATCAGCGTCCCGCCGGGCACCGGGATCACGTTCGTCTCGATCCGCACCATCGACCGCTCGAAATCGACCGACGACCACCGCAGACCGCACAACTCACCCCGTCGTGCCCCGGTCGCGGCGGCGAGCCGGACGAACACCCCGAAATCGGCGTCCAACGCGTCGGCCTCAATGATCGCCTCGACGACCTGGGCGGTGCTCGGCAGCACGGTCTCGACCTTCTCCATCCGCGGCAGCACGGCGTCGACGGCGGGGTTCCGCGAGATCCATCCCCAACGCACCGCGGACCGCAGCGAACCACGGATCAGCGCGTGCGCCCGACGGACCGTCGCTGGAGCCAGGTCGTGTTCCTCGATCAGAAAGGCGTAGAACTGCCCGATCACCCGGGTATCGAGCTTCTCCAACGTCAGCCGGCCGATCGACGGGATGATGTACTTCGAGTGCATCGACTGGTACGACCGCACCGTCCCCGGCGAACCGTTGAGTTCGGCCAGATGGGCATCGATCAACTGGTGCAGCGTGTACTTCCCGGGCACCACCTTGCGACCAGCGATCCGGCCCTCTTGGGCGTCGGTGACCAGCCGGGCAAGCTCGGTCTGGGCATCACGCTTACTGCCGCGAACCGTCACCGAGCGGTACCGATGCTCCCCCGTCACGGCGTCCTCGCCGAGGTAGATGCGCAGCTCGAACACGCCCGGCTTGCGCTCTCGAAGCGACCCCTTCATCGCCCGTCCATCCCATCATTCCAGGCCCCAAATGGGCCTTTCTGGGCACAGCGTAGCCATGGTTTATGGGTTCCATGTGGGACGGTGCTTGACGGGCCGTCAGTCCGGATGTACAGTCGGTACCTGTGACCAGGTATTTCACGACCGTTTCGGGTGGGGCTAACAAGAATCGAACTTGTGACCTTTGCATTATCAGTGCAACGCTCTAACCAACTGAGCTATAGCCCCCGGGGACCGAGAAACCCTACCGGGTAGAGCCTCGGTTGCTCAACCTGATTTGGACACAAGGTTCAGCAACCCACGAATCAGCCCTTGGGTGGGGTGGGTGCGCTCTCGATCGGCACGATCCGCACCTCTTCCTCCAACACCGTGACCCCGATGCCGCCGACCAGGTCACTGATCAGATTGAACAGCAAGGCGAGGGTCACGTTCAGCCCGGTACCGGCGACCACCAGGAACATGCCAATGATCCACGAGGCATGGAAGATCCGGTCACCGAAGAACTGGTAGTTGTCCCAACCGAAGTCCTTGAAAAACTCCTGGATGTTCTCGATCGTCCCGGTCGTGTAGGCAAGGTTCCACAACAACACCCCGGCGACCAGCAGTACGGCGTAGGCGACGATGTAGAACAGGATCGACACCTTGAACACGGTCCACGTGTCGATCGAGCGAACCACTCGCCGTACTCGGCGGACCCGGGGGCGGGGCCGACGAAGGCTGATTGACCGCTTCGGCTTCGGCTTTGGGGCGACCGCGACCTGGCGGGACCGAGCCTCTTCAGCGGGCGCAACTGGGCGAACGACCAGTTCGGGGCTGGGTTTTCCCGGCGTTGCGCCCGGCAGAGTGACGGGTGACCCCTTCGGTTCGCTGGTCACTGGAGCGGTGACTCGACCCAACGGGGCGACTCGATCCACTGTTGGAACCGCTTGCGTCGCCTCGTCATCGAGGGGCGGATCGACGACTCGTGCGGCAGCAGTCACTCCGTTGCCGCTTTGGCCGTTGCCGCTTTGGCCGTTGCCGTGGTGCCGTTCGGCGTCGGGGACGGCGGGCGTCGACACCGTCTTCGACGGAACCGCCGCCGGACGGGACACTGCGACGGCGGGGCGGACACGATGCGGATCGGTGAGGTCTTCGTTGCGGGGATCGACCGCACCGCGGGGCCGCCGATCGCTGCGGGGCGCGCCGGAATTTGGCGAGCGCGGATCGCTTCGTTCGGGTACCTCACCCGGGAGGTCGGTCAAGGCCACAGGCCAAGTGTATTGCGTCAGCCTCCGTTCAACGTGGCACGCGCTTTCGCAGTGGCGACGCCCACGCTGACAGTCACCACCACATCGGTCCCGATACGCACAAAGGACACCAGGGTCCCGTCGTTCGCAGCGGCCCCTCGACGAGCACCGGTTGGCCCGTCGACCACGCCAGCCAGCGCCGCGGCGTCGGCCGCCGCCCGCGCACGGGCCGCATCCGAGGCCGACCGGCCAAGTCTGGCAATCGGGATCAGCGACGCCGCCGCGATTGCGACAACCCCGATCACCAGGGGTGTCGCCTGACCTCGGTCATTGCGACGCCGAGGAACGGTGGGCTCTACGGCCGCCGGACATGGACCGGTCGTAGGAAGAAATTTGGGACGCGGCATTTGATGCCTCCGATGATGCGGCGCGAACGCCATTGATCAACTCGGGTGCCACCGGCACCGATACGGGCCGAGCTATTCGGCCGAGTCGCCACCGTCGAATGAATCGCCGGCATCGCCGCCGTCGACCCCATCGGCGCCCTCGTCCGACGATGAAGAGGCCAAGATCGGCGCCACCGACGCGACCACCTGGCCGTCCCCCAGGCTCATCACTCGCACCCCGGTCGCGTCGCGACCCTGCGAGGAGATTTCGCGTACCGACATCCGAATGGTCACTCCACCCGACGACACCGCCACGATGTCGTCTTCCAAGCCGATCATGAACGCTGCGACGACCTCGCCCTTCTTCCCGGTGAGACGAATGCCGATGACGCCCTGGCCACCGCGACCCTGCTGGTTGAACTTCTCCAACTCGGTCCGCTTGCCGTAGCCCGCCTCGGTGACCATCAGGATCGACACATCGTCGCGAGCCACGTCACACGACACGACCTCGTCGTCGGCGCGCAGTTTCATGCCGCGCACCCCCGCCGCGGCGCGGCCCATCGGGCGTACCTCGTCCTCGGTGAAGCGGATCGTCATCCCTCGCTTGGACACCATGAAGATGTCGTCCCCACCGGTCGTTTCGATGACTCGCACCAGTTCGTCGCCGTCGCGCAGGTTGACGGCGATCAAACCGTCGCGGCGACCGTTGTCGTATTCGTTGAACTCGGTCTTCTTGACCTGACCCAAACGGGTGCAGAAGAACAAGAAACGCTCGCCCGCAAACGACCGGGTGTCGATGATCGCCTGAATCGTTTCGTCGGCTTGCAATGGCAGCAGGTTGACGATCGGCATGCCCTTGGCCGTGCGCTCGCGTTCGGGAATTTCATGCGCCCGCAACCGGTATACCCGGCCCCGGTTCGAGAAGAACAGCAGGTAGGCATGGGCCGTGGTGAAGATGATATGGCTGACGATGTCTTCAGCCTTGAGCTTCGCCCCGCTCACCCCGCGGCCCCCGCGACCTTGGGTCTTGAACGAACCGGCCTCGACGGTCTTCACGTAGCCGGCCTGGGTCATGACGACGACGAGTTCCTTGTCGTCGACGAGATCCTCGATCGACATCGAACCGGCATCGTGGATGACCTGGCACTTTCGTGCCGTAGCGAAGCCCTCGCGGACCGCCAACATCTCGGACTTGATCACCCCGCGCAGCTTGACCTCGTCGGCGAGGATCGACTCGAGTTCGGCAATGTTCGAGTTGAGCAGCTCGATCTCGGCCTCGATGTCGATACGGCTCAGACGGGTCAACTGCCGGAGCTGCATGTCGAGAATGTCGACGGCCTGCAGTTCGGTGAACTCGAAGGGCACGGCCATCAACCCGGCCTTCGCCGCCGCCGGGTCATCGCTGGCTCGAATGAGGGCGATGATCGCGTCGATGACGTTGAGGGCCTTCAACCGGCCCTGCAAAATGTGTTCGCGCCGCTGGGCCTTGGCCAGGCGGTACTTGGTGCGCCGGGTGATCACCTCGACCTGGTGGGCGATGTAGCCCTGCAACGCCTGGGCAAGGTTGAGCGTGCGCGGCACCCCGTCGACCAAGGCGACCATGTTCACACCGAAACTCGTTTGCAGCTGGGTCTGCTTGAACAGATTGTTGAGCACCACGTTGGCGTTGTCGTCGCGCTTGAGGGTGATGATCAGGCTGGTCTTGCCCCCCGAGGAGTTGTCGTTGACATCGGCGATGCCATCGAGCTCGCCCCCGTCGACCAACTCCTGGATGCGGCTGGCCACCGACGACACACTGATCTGGTACGGCATCTCGGTGACGATGATCTGGTAGCCGCCGCGCTTGCCCTCTTCGATCGACGCCTTGGCGCGCATCTTGATGCTGCCGCGACCTGTGCGATAGGCGTCGACCATGCCGGCGCGGCCGAGGATGAATCCACCGGTCGGGAAGTCGGGGCCCTTGACGAACTGCATCAGGTCGTCGGGGGTCGACTCGGGATTGTCGATCAGGTGGATCGTGGCGTCGATCACTTCGCCGAGGTTGTGCGGCGGGATGTTGGTCGCCATGCCAACGGCAATGCCTTGTGAGCCGTTGACCAGCAGGTTTGGGAACCGAGCGGGCAGCACGACCGGCTCTTCGCGGGTGCCGTCGTAGTTGGTGACCATATCGACGGTGTCTTCGTCGATGTCGGCGAGCAACTGCATCGCCAGCGGGTGCAACCGGCACTCGGTGTAACGCGAAGCAGCCGGGCCGAAGTCGGGCGAGCCGTAGTTGCCATGGAAATCGATGAGCGGGTGGCGCAGCGAGAACGGCTGGGCCATGCGCACGAGGGCGTCGTAGATCGCTCCGTCGCCGTGGGGGTGGTACTTGGCCATCGTGTCGCCGGTTACTCGGGCCGACTTCACGAAGTTGCGGTCGGGGCGGAACCCCTGCTCCTCCATGTCCCAGATGATCCGGCGATGCACCGGCTTGAGACCGTCGCGTACGTCGGGTAGGGCCCGGGCCATGATGACCGACATGGCGTACTCGAGGAATGAGCGCTCCATCTCTTCGGGCAACTCGATGGGCTGAATGCCAACGGGTGATTCGCGGCTCGGTTCGACCGCGTCGTGGGGCCCCTCGGGCGGGGTGCTGTCGTCAGACATGCTCTGCGTCTTTCCTAGATATCCAAGAAGCGAACGTCTTTGGCGTTCTGCTGGATGAACTGCTTGCGCAACTCGACCTCGTCGCCCATCAGGCGGCTGACGATGTCGTCGGCCAAGGCGGCCTCATCGACCGAGACCTGCAGCAGGGTGCGGGTGCCCTCTCCCATCGTTGTCGACTTCAACTCTTCCCAGTCCATTTCGCCCAGACCCTTGAGGCGCTGGAAGTCCTTCTTGTGGTTGGGCTTCTCGACCAGGAACCGGGTCTTGGCGGCGTCGTCTTTCAGGTAGATCTTTTCCTTGCCGACCTCGGTGGAGAACAACGGCGGCTGGGCGATGTAGACGTAGCCGTGCTCAACCAGCGGGCGCATCTGACGAAAGAAGAACGTCAGCAACAGCGTGCGGATGTGCGAGCCATCGACGTCGGCGTCGGCAAGGATGATCACCTTGTGGTAGCGGGCCTTGGCGGCATCGAACTCTTCGCCGACCCCGCCGCCGATCGCCGTAATCAGTGCTTGGACCTCGTTGTTCTTCAACATCTTGTCGAGCCGGGCCCGCTCGACGTTGAGGATCTTGCCGCGGATCGGCAGGATCGCTTGCACTCTCGGGTCACGAGCGTCGACGGCGGTACCGCCGGCGGAATCGCCCTCGACGATGAACAATTCGGCCTCATCGGGATTGCGCGTCGAGCAGTCCTTGAGCTTGTCGGGCATGCCGGCACCCGACAGTGCCGTCTTGCGGCGCACGGCCTGGCGGGCACTCTTGGCGGCAAGCCGCGCCTGGGCGGCAGAAATACCCTTGCGGACCAACTTCGTCGCCTCGGACGGATTCTCTTCCAGCCACTCGGCGAGCTTCTCATTGGTCGCCTTTTGCACGAACGAGCGCATCGGGACGTTGCCCAGCTTGGCTTTCGTCTGACCCTCGAACTGCGGCTCGCGCAACTTGACCGAGATGATGGCGGTCAAGCCCTCACGAATGTCTTCGCCGAGCAGCAGTTCGTCCTTCTCCTTGAGCAGGCCCTTGGCCTTGGCGTACTTGTTGACCACGGCAGTCAGCGCAGCACGGAAGCCCTCGACATGCATGCCACCCTCGGTCGTCGAGATGCCGTTGGCGTAGCCGTGAATGCCCTCGTAGTACCCGGTGTTCCACTGCAGGGCAATGTCGAGCGTTTGAGCGTCGTCGTCTTCGGCCTCGTACCAGCACACTTTGGCGAACAGCGCCTCTTTCGACGCGTTCAGGTGGTGGACAAAGTCGACAATGCCGCCCTTGTATTGGAAGACGATCGACTGTTCCTTGCCGTCGCGCTCATCGGCGAAGGCAATTTCCAGACCCCGGTTGAGGAACGCCATCGTCTGCAGGCGCTCGAGCACGGTGCGAGCATGGAACTCAGTGCCTTCGACGGCGAAAATCGTCGGGTCGGGCCAGAAGCTGACCGTGGTACCCGAGACTCGACCATCGGCCGGAGTTGCCCCGGTGTCGACGATGTCGCCCTGGGGTTCACCGCCCTTGGCGTACTCCTGGTGGTATCGCCGACCGTTCTTATCGATGTCGATGACCAGTCGTTCCGACAGGGCGTTGACGACCGACACGCCGACGCCGTGCAGTCCACCCGAGACCTTGTAGCCCTCGCCGCCGAACTTGCCACCGGCGTGCAACACGGTGAGCACGACCTCGGCCGCGCTCTTGCCCTTGTGCGGTCCTGACGGGTACGGGTCGACCGGGATACCACGACCGTTGTCGTCGACCCGGCAGCCACCGTCAGCCAACATCGTGACGCCGATGCGCGTGCAGAAGCCGGCCATCGCCTCGTCCACCGAGTTGTCGACCACCTCGGTGATGAGGTGATGAAGGCCCTGCAAACCGGTGGAGCCGATGTACATACCCGGTCGCTTCCGCACCGGATCGAGGCCCTCGAGGACCTGAATGTCTTTCGCGCCGTAGTCGACGGTTCCCTTGTTCTGATCGCCGGTTTGAGGAACGATCTCGGGGATTTCAGGATGGATGTTGTCGTCAGTCTCCACGGACGCGAGCCTCTCGACGATGGGGGGTCAGCGGGCGGTCAAACCGGAGGTGTGCCTGTACCGAATGTGGCACTACCTGGTCGATCGCGATGAATGACATCCTACCAAGGGGGTGTTACATAACTCTGGCAATCGACGCCCTGTGATGTCATTTGGGGCCCGGGATTGGGTTGTCAGCGGCGATTTCTGGTCCGCTGACGGGCTCCTGCAACCCGTACCTCGATTCGGTCGACCACGGTGCCCCCAACGGCTTCCAGGCGGGCTCGGATCTCGGCTTCGAGAAACCTCAGTTGCGTGGCCCAACCCGGTTCGTCGACTTCAACAGTGAGAACCCCGCGATCGATACGCAACGGGCGAGCATGTAGGGCGATCACCTCGCCGACTGCCTCGTCCCAGGTCCCGAAAATGCCTTTGACGGTACGAACATCGCCGCCCTTGAGCGAACCGAGTACGGCCGACAACCCGTCGCTCAACGGCCGCAGTTCGCCCGACGGAATCATGTGATCACCGTACCGTCTGCAATCCTCACGACCTGTGCGGTCGTGGCGGCCTCGGGAAGCACCCCGGCGGTCGTCAAGATCACCTGGCCCGGCGGGACGTGGTTCAGCAATGAGGCCGCCCGCGACGGGTCGAGTTCCGACAGCACGTCATCCAGGACCAGCACCGGCGGGCTGCCGGTTCGGTCGGCCACCAGGCGATGGCCCGCCAGGCGCAATGCCAGGGCCAGCGTTCGCTGCTCGCCCTGTGACGCATGGGTGCGTGCCGGCATGGCATTGATGCCCAGATCGACCTCGTCGCGATGAGGTCCGGTCATGCTGATCTGGCGCCGAACATCATCGTGCCGCCCAGCGGCCAGCGCCTCAGCCAGGCCGGTCCGCCGCCACATCGGGTCATAGATCATCGCGGTGGTCGATGCGTCCGCCGGACGCGGACCGGGGCCGGCGAGATCGAGGTACGCGGTCTCGACCATCGGGGTCAGCCGATCGACCAATGCGGCGCGGGCGCGGCCCATGGCCGACCCTGTCTCGGCCAGCTTGGTGTCCCACACATCAAGGGTGAACGCAACCTCATCGCTCAACCGGCCGCCGGTCTGTTTGAGCAGCACATTGCGTTGTTTAAGAATCCGGTCGAGATCGCTGCGCAACACATCGTTCTTCGGATGGAGCGCGACGAGCAGATCATCGAGGTATCGCCGTCGCGCCCCCGGTCCGTCCTTGATCAGCCCCAGGTCATCGGGAGCGAACACCGTCACGCGCATCACGCCGAGCAGGTCACGAGTCCGTCCGAGCCGCTGTTTGTTGACCAGCACCCGGTGGCGGCCGGACCGGTTGATCTCGGCCTCGACGGTGATCATCCGGCCGTCATCGTGCTCAACCTCGGCACGAATGATTGCCTGATCAGCCCCCATACGGATCAGTGCTTCGGTCGGCACGCCGCGGAAACTTTGCAGGGTGGCGAGATACGCCAACGCCTCGGCGAGATTGGTCTTGCCCTGACCGTTATCACCGATGACCGCGGTCAACCCGGCGGCGAGGTCGAACTGGGCGCTGCGATAGTTGCGAAAATCGCCCAGTTCGACACGGCGAACGATCACTGGGTGGGCATCTCGGGGTTACGGCACCCGGACGGGCATCAGCAGGTACAGGAAGTCGGGCTTGCCAACCCCCCGGACCACGGCCGGCTTGAGGGCGTCGAGGGTTTCAAGAGTGATCTCGTCGGCCGCCGCGGCGTCGATGCCCGAAGCCAGGTAGTCGGGGTTGAATGCGACGGTCAACTCGGCGCCCTCGTTGGTGGCGTCGAGTTCGTCTTCTACGTTGCCGACGTCTTGGGCCACTGCGGTGAGCCGCAACCCGTCGGCGGAAATCTGCAACCGCACCGGGGTGGCATCGCGGGCAAGGATCTTCACCCGGCGCACCGCTTCGGCCAACGCATCACGCGAGACGGTCATCTTGTTCGGGTACGACGCCGGGATCAGCTGGCGATAGTTGGGGAACTCCCCCTCGATCAGCCGCGTGGTCACCCGGGCCGAGCCGACCTCGAACGTCGCGTCGCGCTCTCCGAGGCGCAACGTGATCTCCTGCGCGTTGCCAAGCACGCGCTGCAGTTCGTTCAACGCCCGAGACGGAATGAGCACCTTCTGGTCGGGGGCGAGAACCGACGTGCCGACCAGGTCACGAACCGCCAGGCGATACGAGTCGGTGGCGACGAGGCGCAGCCCGTCGCCATCGGCGGCCCACAACACGCCGGTGAGAATCGGACGGGCCTCATCGCTCGACGCGGCGCGCACCACCTGGCGCAACGCCTCGCCGAACTCGGCCGCCGGCAACGTCACTGCGCTGGCCGCCGGAGAAGGCAACCGCGGGTAGTCGTCGACCGACATCGGCCGCACCGAGAACTGGGCACGCCCCGCGGTGATCGTCACTTCCTCGGCGCCGACGACGAACTCGACCTTCGGGTCGCCGAGCGATCGAACGATGTCGCTCGTCAAGCGGGCCGGAACGACGGTGGTGCCGTCTTGCTCCCCGCCGACCGCGATGGTCAGTTCGATGGTCAGATCGAGGTCGCTGCCAGTGATCGTCAGTTGGTCACCGGCAAGCACGAACCGTAGACCCGACAACACCGGCAGACTCCCGGTTCGGCCCGTCGCAGCACGACCAGCAGTAGCTAATGCCTCGGCCAGCACGTCACGTTCGCATCGGAATTTCACAGCGTTGTCACTCCCCTTGTTCGGGCATCTTCAACTAATAGAGGTAATAAGTCCTGTGGATTGTGGACATCCTGGTATTCCACCTGCTCACAGCCGCTGCGCTGTCGCGCGCAGTTGTCCCCAGAATCCCACACAACTGACCCGGGAGCGAAGACGCGGTGGATAACACGCGAGTTGTTCATGGGTGTCCCCAACTGCGTCCCCATCGGTATCCACAACGTTGACCACCATCTGTCATCCGCGCTTGAGCCGCTGAATCACGTCGGTGACCTGATCGTAGATCTGCTTACGTTCTTTCATCAGCCGCTGGATTTTGTCGACGGCATGAATGACGGTCGTGTGATCGCGGCCGCCGAACTCGCGGGCGATCGCCGGATACGACATGTCGGTGACGTCGCGAAAGATGTACATCGCAATCTGGCGGGCGGTCACCAACGGACGTTGCCGACTTTTGCCCTTGAGCGACTCGACCGTGTACCCGAGCATGTCGGCGATGTCGTTGAGCAACTCGGGTCCGGTGCGAACCCGACCGGGGCTGTCGCTGAGCAGGTCGCCGAGCAGCTCCTGCGCCTTGGCGACGGTGATCGGTACCCGGTTCAAGGACGCATACGCACTGACCCGGATGAGCGCACCCTCGAGTTCACGAATGTTGGTCGTGATGTGGGTTGCGATGAACTCGAGCACATCGGAGGGGAGCTGCGTCATGTCGCGCTCGGCCTTGTTGCGCAGGATGGCGAGGCGGGTCTCCATATCGGGCGGCTGAATATCGGTGATCAAGCCCCATTTGAACCGACCGCGGAGGCGTTCTTCCAGCGTAGGGATGTTGTCGGGCATCCGGTCCGACGAGATCACGATCTGCTTGTTGGCGCCGTGCAACGAGTTGAACGTATGGAAAAACTCCTCTTGGAGCCCTTCCTTGCCTTCCATGAACTGGATGTCGTCGATGAGCAGCACGTCGATGTCGCGGTACCGGCGCTTGAACGCGGCGGTGGTGTTGGTGCGAATCGCGTCGACGTATTCGTTCAGGAACGTTTCGGTCGAGACGTAGCGGACGACGTAGTGCGCGTAGTTCTGGTTGACGTAGTGCCCGATCGCGTGGAGCAGGTGGGTCTTGCCCAACCCGGCCTGTCCATAGATGAACAGGGGGTTGTACGAGCGGGCCGGGGTTTCGGCGACGCGCAATGCGGCCGCCAGGGCGAACTGGTTCGACGCACCCTTCACGAACGTCTCGAAGGTGTATCGGGGGTTCATCCCGTCGGCGGGACTCTGCATTGGTCGTTGCTGGGGTCTGGCGTAGTCGAACGAGCCCGGGCTACTCGCCGGAATATCGTGCAACTCGCGCTCGAATTCGTCGACGCCAGCGCGTACTTCCACGTGCAACGCCATGTTGCCGGCACCGATTTCGTCGAGGGCGTCACGGACGAGCGGCAGATATCTCGTCAGAATCTTTTCGCGGACGTGGTTGCTCGGCACAGCGATGCTCAGCGTGTTGTCGTCGCCGTCGTACGCAGAGGCGTCGTTGAACGTCGAAAGCCACACGGCTTCGGAAACCTGTGCCCGCAACAGTTGTGCGGCGGCTGTCCACAGCTGCTCGTAGTCGCTCACCTGCACCTCCGCGTGCCAACGTTGATGACTGTCCACAGCTGTATCCACAGATGTGGAAAAGTCGACGGCCCCTTTGGGATGAGGGACGCTACCAGCTTCCCCCCCACCCTCTGCCAAACGACAGACCATCACCGAAGGTGTCGACGGCATGAGCGAAGATGGACAGTTGCTGGCGCAGTTGTCGCGCGTCGGAGTGTCGCCCTAGCCTGCTATGTCATTCGGTCCACCGAGATGTCTCTCGCAGGTGTCTTGGTGGCCGCTGCATGTTCTTTCCGAGCTCAGTCGGTCCTGACTGAGCTATTTCCGAGGAGGTACGGGTGAAGAGGACCTTCCAGCCCAACAATCGTCGTCGTGCAAAGAAGCACGGCTTTCGTCAACGCATGAGCACGCGCGCCGGTCGAGCCATTCTGAAGGCTCGTCGCGACCGCGGCCGGGCTCGGCTGTCGGCCTGATCCATCGAATTCGGGATCGAGCGGGTTTCGAGCTGCTGCGCCAGCGGGGCCGGCGAGTCTCGTCGGGTCCGCTGTGGTGCATCGCCGTCGTTGACGACGACGCCACTCATACGCAGGTTGCGTACGCATTTGGTCGGGCTTTCGGGCCGGCCGTGGTGCGAAACCGAATGAGACGTCGTCTTCGAGCGTTACTCGCCAACCAACCCGGGCTACGCCCGGGTTGGTACCTGTTCGGCGCTCGTCCCGAGGTCGTGGACACGACACCGCAAGAACTGTCGGCGATGCTTGCTCAACTGCATCAACGCATGAACTCTCCGTCACGAGCGAGCAAGGCTAGCTCGTGATTAGTCGCGTCATCATGCGATTGATCGGCTGGTATCAGCGATCAATGGAAGGCCGGCCGTCACCGTGTCGCTTCTACCCATCGTGTTCTGCCTACGCCATGGAATCCTTTGAAGTTCATGGCACTCTACGCGGTTTTACCCTTACCCTCCGACGCCTTCTGCGGTGCCGGCCGTTCGGTCCATCGGGGTTCGACCCCGTTCCGGAGCGGCACCACACTCACGATCGAGTGTCTCATGATCCCTCTCCCAGGAAGTCGATGACCAGTGTCTCTTGACCCCCTCGCGAAACTTTTCGCAGCACCGCTCGACTGGTTCTACAGCCTTGTCCACAGTTACGGGTTCGCGATTGCGCTGATCACGGTCGCCGTGATGCTGATTCTGACCCCGCTGAACTTGAAGCAGACCAAGAGCATGCTCGAGATGCAGCTCCTTCAGCCGCAGCTCAAGAAGTTGCAGCAGGAGCATCGTGGCGATCGCCAAACGCTGAACACCGAGATGATGAAGCTCTATCAAGAGCACAAGGTCAACCCGCTGGCGTCGTGCCTGCCCCTGTTGGCCCAGATGCCGGTATTCATTGGCATGTATCGCCTGTTGCGGGGCCTGACCGACAATCGCGACTCCGATGGGACTTTCGCTCCGAAGTTCGTGAAGAAGTCGTCGGAACTGTTCCAAGACCTCGACAGGTCGAAGGAAATGCTGTCGTGGGGCCTCGACTTGGCTCGTACTCCGTTGGACGTGATGCGTGACAGCTTCGGCAAGGGCCTGATCTACGCCCTGCTCGTCGCGCTACTCGGCGTTCTGTACTGGGTACAACAGCGGATGGTGGCCAGCCGCAACGTCAGCCCGACGATGTCGCAGGGCCAGCAGAAGCTGATGCAGTACCTGCCGGTCGCCTTCGCCCCCATCCAGCTGTTCTTCCCGACCGGGTTGGTCATCTACTACATCTGCCAAACGGTGCTGCGCATCGCTCAGGCGCAGTACATCACCCAACGGTTCTACAAGGGCGAGAATTCACTCGGCACCCGAGCCGGCGATGCTGGAAAAGAAGCTCGTGAGCTGGGCAAATCCGACAAGGACGACGCAAAGTCCAAGCCTGGTCGGCCCTCGTTCAAATCGGCGATCAATGATCTATCGAAGCCGCAACCGGCCAAGCCGGCCCGCCCACAGCCGTCACGTTCCCAGCCATCGAAGCCCCAGCCATCGAGGCCCCAGGCATCGAAGCCGATCAATCCGAAGGCCGTAACCCCGCCGAAGGGGTCCGCCACCCCGGCCGACCCCCGGTCGAACCGTCCCGGCACGCCCGACAAGGCCAAGCCAACCGGTTCCCGTCATCCGAAACCAAAGAAGAAGTGACGCACGGCGTCACATAGGAGTCCCAACACACCATGGAATGGGTGACCACGACCGGTCGTACGGTCGAAGAAGCACAGGAAAGCGCCTTG
>JANNNL010000325.1:0-1910 GCA_031398525.1 Actinomycetes bacterium
GGTGCGTGGCGTGCTCGATCAGATGACGAGTCGCAATCGCTACGTATTCGTCGATCCTCCGCCGCTCGACCGCTCGGCCGACACGTTGGCTGTAGCGGCCCAGGTCGACCTGATTCTGCTGGTTGTCTCGGATCGCACCCCCGTCGACGCCGTGCTCAAGGCAAAGGACGAGCTCGCCGGAATCGGCAAGAAGGTCGTCGGCTACGTTCGCATCAGGCCCAGCGGCCGGAAGGTGAAGTCGGCCGCGGCGACCGACCGCATTCCCACCGCAGTCCAGATCGATCTCGATCCCACGGGCACCCTCCGATCAGTGACCGAAAACAGCAAGTCCCGGCCCGAACCGCCCGCCGCAACTCCGCCCGCCAATCGCTTCCTGCCCAACTTCGAACGCGACTCGCCTGGCCGATAGGCCGAAAGCTGGGCCGATACAATGGGTGGTGTGGCACTCAGCCTTGGCCGACAACGGGTTCTCGCCGCCGCCGTCGGTGCGCTGGCGATTGGCGGTGCGCTGGCGATCAGCGGTCAGCCCAGCGAATCCGCGGTACAGGTGGCCGTCGAGATCACTCGACCCGTGGTGGTGACGTCGCCGGCGCCACGCTCGGCGACCACGACGACCACCGCCTCCGCTCCCCTCACGGTGGGTGACTCCACATCGGTGACCGCTGCACTGTCGACCACCATCGCATCCTTGGCCGCCACCGAGACGACCCTCGCGGCCCCGCCGACAGCCCCCGCAAACGCGGCGCCGCAACTCGCCCGACCGATTCCGTCGGCCCTCCCAGCGACGCCCCCACCCCCTGATGTTCCCAAACCGCGATGGGCCGACTCGACTCGCACGACATCGGCCGGATATGTGTCGACCGATGTCGGCTGCGCCGCCGGCACGGACGCCGGCTCGCTCGACGTCTTCTTCGCCAACCGAATGGGCCCGGTGATCGGGTCGGATTATCAACACGTGTATCCGCTCGGCGGGAACCGGTTTCTCTGGCTTTTCCAGGACGCATTCATCGACCACTCGGGCGCGGCCACCAAGCTCAACCAGGCGGGTTTCGCCCACAACATCGCCATGGTCCAGCAGGGCAAGTGCTTCACACTGCTGCATCGCGGCACTCCCAAAGCCCCAGGCAGCTTCGATCTCGGAGCCGGGGAAGACATGCGGTCGCGGTGGTTCTGGCCGATGGGTGGGGAGCTGGCGGGCGACCGCTTGTACGTGTTCTGGGCGGAAATGGACCGCGATGCCAGCGACCCAATGCCGGGCGACGGGCTCGGTTGGCACCCGGCCCGCACGTGGTTGGCGAGCTACGACGTTGCGACGCTTGCCCGCCTGTCGTTCGACCCGGCCCCTAACGATGACGTGCAGCCGATCTACGGATACGCCGTGTCATCGGACGCCGACTACTCGTATCTGTTCGGCAACACCTTCGAGCAGAACCTGTCGCGTGAGGGGGGATTCTGGACCGGGCCCCACTCGGCCACATCGATGTGGTTGGCGCGTGTACCTCGCGGTCGCTTGGCCGACGCCCCGGAGTATCGGACCGCGGAGGGGTGGTCGCCGAATCGGGCCGACGCCCAGCCGATCATGCAGCGGTATTGGACCGAGAACCCGATGCAGCCCCGGTTCTTCGACGGCGTGTGGACCGCGGTCACCAAGGTCGACGGCTATTGGGGCGAGGAACTGGCGATCGATGTGGCGGCGGACCCATGGGGCCCGTGGACGACCATCGAGCGACGCGGCCTCAGCCCGCACGTTGCCGACCAACGGATCATCAACACGTACCATGCCCACCTGATGCCGTGGCGGGTGGGCGGTGGGCTGGTCATCTCGGTTTCGCAGCCCTCGCCATCGCCTTTCCGGTCGGAGTCCTGTCGGCCATCTATCTCGAGGAATATGCGCCCCGGAATCGCTGGAC
>JANNNL010000338.1:0-6730 GCA_031398525.1 Actinomycetes bacterium
CCGAGGTCGATGCCAGCCGCACCGTCGAGGCGCCTGGCCGAGTCGTGCGAGCAATCGCCAACAGCCGC
The DNA here is from genome assembly GCA_031398525.1 of Actinomycetes bacterium. Classification (GTDB taxonomy): domain Bacteria; phylum Actinomycetota; class Acidimicrobiia; order Acidimicrobiales; family Ilumatobacteraceae; genus JANMJD01. The sequence continues at coordinate 69 of JANNNL010000338.1, forward strand.
CGTCCAGGCCTGCCCGGAGCCCGCAACTGCGGCATCGGCCACTCGTTCGGCGAAATCGTCGCATTCTGCGACGACGACGACGAGTGGCTGCCCGGCAAGCTGCTCCGCCAGGTCGATGACCTGCGTTCGCATCCCGAGTCCGCCTTTGTCACGACTGGTATTCGGGTCACTTTCGACGGCGAGAACCACGATCGCCCGTCCCCGGTCGCGACCCTGTCGGTCGAGCATCTCCTGCACGACCGCACCACCGAGGCGCATCCGTCGTCGTTCCTGTTCCGGCGCGACCTGCTCGACATCATCGGCTTGGTCGACGAAGACATCCCCGGCGGCTACTCCGAGGACTACGACTTCCTGCTCCGTGCTGCCAAGGCCACCACCGTGCGTTGCATCGCCGAGCCGCTCACCCTCGTCCGGTGGCACCAGGCGTCATTCTTCTCCGACCGGTGGTCGATGATCGTCGACGCCCAGCGCTACCTCCTCAACAAGCACCCCGAGTTTCATGAGCACCGCAAAGCCGAGGCCCGCATCCGCGGTCAGGTCGCCTTTGCCCTGGCCGCGATCGGTGACCGCCGCAAAGAATGCCTGCGCGAGGTCGGCGCGGTGCTCGGTCGGTGGCCCCTCGAGCGGCGGTGGCCCGTGGCTCTGGCTGTCGTCTCCAAGGCGATCAAGCCCGGCACCGCGCTGAAGCTCGCCCACAAGGCCGGCCGAGGGATCTGAGTGGGTCAGGTCCCCACGCACCAACCCCTCCTGCGTCCAGGGTGGATGGTCTTCGCCCTGTTCACGCTCAATCCGGTCTGGTGGGTGTTGGGCTTTGGTGACCTTTCGTGGTGCATAGCGGCCGTCCCGTTGTGGATTTGGGTGCTCACCCGCCGCACCTTCATCGTGCCTCCGAGCGTTGGTCTTTTCCTCACGTTCATCGCGTGGGGCATCGTCACGATCTTCCAACTCGACAAGGCCAGCCGACTGTTTGCGTTTGGATTCCGCACAACGTCACTGCTCACTGCTGCGGCGCTGGCGATCTACGTCTTCAATGAACGCAGAGTGACCCGGGAAAAGTTCGTCGACTGGGTGGCCTGGTTCTGGATTGCTGCCGTCATCGGCGGCTACGTCGGGCTGATCTTCCCCAAGGGACGTATCCCCAACACGCTCGCGAGCATGGTGTTGCCCAACGGCATCAAGTCGAACGAGCTGGTCAAGAACATGATCCGACCGGGATTCGCCCAGCAGCAAGACCAGTTCGGCGTCGGCGTGGTCCGACCCAAGACGCTGTTCCCGTTCACCAATGAGTGGGGGGGAAATCTTGGCCTGCTGACGCCGTTCTTCGTACTCAGTTGGGTGATGTCGGGCATCAAGCGGCGCCGCAACATCGGTATTGCCGCGCTCGTCCTGGCGATGATCCCGATGATCAAGTCGGTCAACCGCGGCCTGTGGATCAGCCTGCTGATGTTCGCCATCATCTACTCGGTGCGGGCGGTCTTCGGTGGCCGGCCGGCGGTGCTCGTGGCAATGATCGTCGGTGGGATCGCCTTGACAGTCGTCATTCTCTCCACCCCATTGAAGACGACGTTGGTCGAGCGGCTTTCGTCGGAGCGGTCCACCGACGCCCGAGCCGGCATATACCAGGAGGCCTTCGAAGGGGCCAAGGATTCGCCGATCTTCGGCAACGGCGGCCCCCGACCGTCCAAAAACCCGTACTCGCCACCTATCGGCACCCACGGCCAATTCTTCCTGGTGATGTTCGCCCATGGCTTCGTCGGGCTTGCGCTTTATCTGGCATGGGCGGTGGCATCGATCATCGCCGCCTCCCGGCGCGTGGACCGCTTCTCGATCGTGATGTCGGTGACGGTCATGGTCGGCGCAGCACAGATGTTCTTCTACAACCTGCTCCCCCAATCGCTGCCTATCATCCTCGTGGCGGTGGGGTTGGCCTGTCGGCCGCCAGATCAGAAGTCTCGCTGGCAGCCCCGCGATGAGGCGTCTCGTGTCCTCGTCTAGCCCTCGCTTCTCCGCGCATGTTCAGGCCATCTCGCAGGCTGCATGGGGTGCGGACGCATCGACCACCGGTTGGAAGTCGGCCCACCGGTACGTCGCGGCCCCTCGCGCCGCGGCGGCCAATCAATTGCTCCCGTGGTCGGCCGCCGCGATCGCTGCCGCAGGCGGACGCCGAAGCCTCGATCGTCCCTGGACCCGGCGCATCCGGGACGCGGCCGGCACTGCCGCCCTCTTCGGCCGGGCCGCGATCCGCCGCGATGAACAGATCGGCATCATCGCCGGGCAAACGCCGATGATCGACGTGCTCCGCAACGAGCTCGACCTGTCGATCCACCGCTTGGTCATCCTGTGCGGCCCGCCTCGGGCGAATCAGAAGCCCGTGCTACAGGCCATCGACCGCTTTGGCCGCACCGTCGCCTTCGCCAAGCTCGCCTGGAACGACCTGACAACGACCCTGCTCGCCCATGAGCAGGCGGTGCTCACCGACCTTGCCACCCGTCAACTGGGCCCGGTTGAGATTCCCCAAGTCATCGGAGCCGGCATTGTCGAGGGCGTCAATTGGCTCGCGCTCAGCCCGGTTCGGGCCCACTTCTCACGCCACGCGCTTACCCACCTCGACGCCGCCGACTCCATCGCGCGGGCAACCGGCGTCGAGTCCTCGTCGCTCGGACAGGCCGATCTCGCCGAGGCGTTGACGCGGCGAGCCAATGGGCTGTCGCTCGCGGCCGCAACTGTGGAGCGCCTGCTCAACGAGCACGGTACGCAGCCATTGCAGATCGGTTCGTGGCACGGTGACTTCGTGCCGTGGAACATGTCGGCTGGCAAATCGACCGTCGCCGTGTGGGACTGGGAGCGGTTCGCCACCGGAGTGCCGACCGGGTTCGACCAGCTCCACTTCGCCATGCAGGTCGCCGTCCACCGCACCGGCATGACCGTCGCGCAGGCAATCTCCACCACCCGAACGGCGCTGCCACGCCTGCTCTCCACTGTCGAACCGGCCGGGCGGGCCGCAACGTTCGACGCATACCTTGCCGAGATGCTCATCCGCTACGAGCACGACGCACTCGAATCCCCTAACCCCAACCTGACGGCCTGGTGCGAACAACTCGCCCAGACTGCTCCCCGCCCCGAGGTGGCCCGATGAACCCGCTCCTGAAGAAAATCCCCGCTCCGTACCGCAAGAAGTTGGCCTCGGCTGGCCGACAGGCCACGTTCCCGCTCGCGCGGGTCACCGCGCCGCTACGGCTCACCCCGAACTTCCTGATCGCCGGGGCTCAACGGGCGGGCACCACCTCGCTCTACCGCTACCTCGTACAGCACCCCGATGTCGGGGCTGTGCGCCTCGGCAAGGGCGTCCACTACTTCGATACCAACGCAACCGCCTCAATGGGGTGGTACCGCGCCCATTTCCCGCTCGACCCGGCGAGAATTCCACTATGGAACGGACCGCGCACCGTCGGCGAGGGCTCGCCGTACTACATGTTCCACCCGGCCGTCCCGGCGCGGATCAAGGCCGCGCTGCCCGAAACGCGCGTCATCGTGATCTTGCGCGACCCGATCGAACGCGCCCATAGTCAGTGGGCCCACGAGAGCGCTCGGAGCTACGAGACGCTCGACTTCCCCGCCGCACTGCGCGCCGAAGAGGGTCGACTGCAGGGCGAAGAGGCGCGCCTGATCGCCGACCCGGCCGCGACGAGCTTCTCCCATCAGCACCATTCATACGCGGCCCGTGGCCAGTACGCCTCGCAGATCCAGCGATTGTGGGACACGTTCGGCGAAGACCGCGTGCTCGCGTTGTCGGCCCAGGCAATGTTTGCCGACCCCCACACCGCGTACGCCCGCACCCTCGAGTTCCTCGGGCTGCGCAAGCACACGGCCGTCTACGAGGTCCACAATGCCCGCAGCTATCCCCCGATCGACGCCGACGGGGTGTCCTTCCTGAATGAGCGGCTTGGCGCCTCGAACGAGCGGTTGGTCGAGATGTTGGGCACCGATTTCGATTTCAGGCGCAATGACTGACAGCCTCGCCACCGTCGGGCGGCGGAGTGCGCAGGGCCTGGCCGGAGCCGGGGTCAGTGGCGTAGCCACGATTGTCACGATCATCATCGCCACCCAACACCTCGGCACCGAAGGAGCAGGGCAGTTCTTCGTCGGCGTGTCGTTGTTCGCCATCCTCCAAGGCATCGGGTCGCTCGGTGTCGACACCGGGCTGCAGTACTGGCTCCCCACGGCGGATGCCTCGTCGCGTCGGCGGATGGTCCGGCTATCGCTGGGCGTAGTCGCGTTGCTCGGTGTTGTCGCAACCATCGTCCTGACCGTCGCTAACCGGTCGATCAGCGACTTACTGAGCAAGGGCAGTTCGTCCGATAGCGCCGCCGATGTCGTCAAGGCGGCCTCGTTGCTTGTGCTTGCCGGCCCATTGGGCGAGGCGGTTCTGGGCGTGCTACGCGGCGCGGACCGCGTGGTCATTGCCCTCATTCTCGATCGCTTCCTGCGCCCGATTCTCCAGGTCGGCCTGATGATCGCGGTGGCCGTCGCTGGCGGCGGACCCGTCGGCATGGTCGTTGCCTGGGCCGCACCGTTCGGGATCGTGACGTTGATCGGACTGGCCGCGATCACTCGCCTTCCACGTCACATCGGGGGCGAACCGGTCGCGTCGAACGCCTTCGTCGCCTACACCTGGCCACGGGCGATCGCCCGCGGCGCCCAGGCGTTGGTTCAACGCCTCGATGTGCTGCTGCTCGCCGCGGCGGTAGGGCTGAAGGAGGCCGCTATTTACGGTGCGGCCTCGCGCTGCATGATTGCCGGGGTCTTCGTGGCAACTGCCGTGCAGCAGATGGTGCAGCCCCAGCTCCGCAAGGCCGTTCTGGCCGGAGATCCGGCCGAGGTGCGCACTCTGTACGGCGCGTCAACCACTTGGACCGTGCTCGTCACGTGGCCGGTGTACCTGGCCATGGCGGCCTTCGCCCCGTTCGTGATGCGCGCCTTCGGTGACGGGTTCGAGCGAGGCGGGGCGCCGCTGACGATTCTGTGTCTGACGATGTTGGTGGCCAGTGGGTGCGGCCTGGTCGATGTGGTGCTGCTGATGCTCGGTCGCAGTTGGGCATCGACGATCAACACCCTCATCGCCCTTGGCCTAAACATCGGCCTCAACCTGGCCCTCGACCGGCGTTACGGCATGATCGGCGCGGCGATTGCCTGGGCGGTCGCCATTCTGGCGACCAACCTGATCCCGCTCTTCCAAGTCGCTCGCCACGGCATCCACCCATGGGGCCCTCCGTTGCGCACTGCGGTGGTCGCCGGCATCGGCACCGTCGGAATCCCACTCGTTGTGATTCGCCTCGCCAGCGGGGTCGAATTGAGCACCGTGATTCCAGCCACCTTCGTTGTCGCCGGGTTGTACGCTCTCGTGGTCATGCGACGTCGAAAAGTGCTGATGCTCGATCGATTGACCTCCGGCATGCGAGGTCGGCAACCTCGCCCATCCGTTCTTTCTCGTCCAGCTCAAGTGGGTACCGAATGATGTCCTCAACCCCTTCCCATCCGGAAGGCCCCGAGATTCTGCGGCAATACGCCAAGATCCTGAAGCGTCGCCGGTATCTGATCGCCTCTGTCGTACTCATTGCAATGGCGATCGGGGCCGCAGCATCGCTGCTCAAACCGGGTCTCTATGTCGCGACAACGACGATCATCACCAAGCCCATCGCCGGTGAAATCGCCCCCGGTGGAGGTCGTTCGCGTACCGTCAACCTCGACACCGAGATTGTCACGGCGCGCTCCGAACAGATCATGTCGGCGACGGCGACGAAGCTCGGTGTCGACTCCGGCATCGTCCGCAAGGCCACATCGGTCGAACCCGAGGCGTTCGGTGATGCTCTGTACTTCACCTACAAAGATGCCAACGCGGCCCGAGCCGCCAAGGGTGCCGGTGCTTACGCAACGGCGTATCTCGAGGCCCGCCGGGCCGCCGGGCTTGCGGTGTTGGATGCCCAGCGAGTCGAACTCAATCGCGTCATTGAGGAGAGCCAGCAGGAGCTCAAGGATCTGCAGACCCAGATCAACGCGACGGCCGAAACCGACGTCAACCTCGGCGTTCTGCGCCAGAACCGCGACGGCGTATCCGACCGCCTGAACGAGGCAAGTACCAAACTGTCGCGTATCGACACGGACGTCGCCCCCGGCGCGATCACCCGTGAAGCTCCCATTCCGGGCGCACCGAAGGGCCTGTCCCTGCCGATCAGCCTCCTCGGCGGTCTGATCGCCGGTCTGTTGGTCGGGGTCTTCGCCGCCTTCATCCGCGACCGGCTCGACCGTCGGTTCCTGGCCCTCGATGACCCATCGCGCATCGGCATGCGCGAACTCGGAGCGGTCCCCGAAAAGGCCCTTGCCGGGGCAGCCAGCCTGAACGGCGACGTCGAGGCACAGCACACCTTGCTGCGCATTCTTCTCCACGTGTCGCGTCTTGCGCCGGTGAGCGGAGGTATGAGCATCCTCGTCACCGCACCCGATCATGAGTCCGTGCCGAACCTCGCCGGACTACTGCAGGGTTTCGCCCAAGTCGCGAAGTCGAATGGCGAGACCGCCGCGGTCATGCAAGTGTCGTGGGCCGCGGTCTTCGGTGAGGCATTGAGCAACCAGGGAGCCGATGGACGTTGGGAGCAGGTGCGTGG
>JANNNL010000414.1:0-5411 GCA_031398525.1 Actinomycetes bacterium
GCAGGCGGCGCTCGACGCGGCCCTGGCTCCCCGCAAGGCCACTGCAGCGGATCTCGCCGCAGCCAAGAAAGACCTGGAAATCGCCCGGAAGAACGCCGAGTCCGTTGCTATCGCCGGTGAGCGTGCGGTCGCCGAAGCCGAATCGACGCTGGCCGGTGCCCAGATCGAGGTCACCAACGCCCGGGCCGCCCTGGCCGCCGCCCAAAATGCGTATGCCGTGATCTCGCGCTCGGCCGAGGCACGCGGCGCGCTGGTGCAGTACGCCGCCGAGGAAGCGAGCTTGGCGAAACGAACCGCCGGGGTGCAGGTTCCGGCCGATGAGTTGGTTTTTGTGGCTTCCGGACCGATCCGGGTCTCGGAGGTGCTGATTTCCAAGGGCGACTCCTTGAGCGGTGGCGTGGTCAAGGCCACCAATGCTGAGGTCTACGTTGTCGGCGGGCTGGCGGTGCAGGACGCGGGGTTGGTCACCGCCGGGATGGAGGCTTCAATCGACGAGCCCGACCTGGGAATCGCGATCAAAGGACTGGTCACGCTCGTCGCTCCCAGCCCGGGGACGAACGCCCAGGATGCCTTTCACGTCTACTTCGAGGTCCGGGTGACCTCGCCGCCCGCCAATCTGGTCGGGGCATCGGCGCGGGTGACGATCCCGGTCGAATCCACGACGGGGGAGTCGTTGGTCGTTCCGATCAGCGCCCTGACAATGGCGCCGGACGGTTCCTCTCGTATCGAGGTCAGTTCCGAGGGGACGACCCGACAGCTGACGGTGACTGCTGGCTTGTCGGCCGACGGTTTCGTTGCGGTGACGCCGAAAGATGGCGAGTTGAAGGTGGGCGACCTGGTGGTCGTCGGGTTTACCCCTCCCGTTGGTTCGACCACTGGAGCGGACACCACCGGCGATACGACTCCGTCGGATGCTACGACTCCGTCGGATGCTACGAGTCCGACTGAGGCGCCTACGGACCCCACGACCGCTGAAGGCCCCTGACCTGGTGGAGCAGATACCAGTCATCGAGCTCACCGATCTGGGCCGCCGGTTCGACACCGAACCGCCGGTCGACGCGCTCACGGGGGTGAATCTCACCGTTCAAGAGGGCGATTGGCTGGCGATCGTGGGCCCGTCGGGCTCCGGGAAGTCGACGTTGCTCAACGTGCTCGGCTGTCTCGACAGCCATACGTCGGGTTCCTACCGGTTCGATGGCATTGAGGTCGCTGAGTTGTCGGACCGTCAACGTGCCGGGCTGAGGTGCCGGGGGATCGGCTTCGTCTTCCAATCGTTCCATCTGTTGGCCCATCGCTCGGTGACCGAGAATGTGATGTTGTCGGAGGTGTATCGTAAGGCCCCCTGGAAACACCGTCGCGACAAGGCGCTCGAAGCCCTCGACAAGGTCGGGTTGGCGCATCGGGCCGACTTTCTGCCGACTCGGCTATCTGGCGGGGAGCGCCAGCGCGCCGCCATCGCCCGGGCTCTGATGGGGTCGCCCAGATTGCTGCTGTGCGATGAACCGACGGGCAACCTCGACACCGTCACCACCGACACCGTGCTCGGGTTGTTTGGCGAGCTCAATGCCCAGGGGATGACGATCGTGGTCATCACCCACGAGCACGAGGTGGCGGCCCGCGCCGGACGTCGGGCGCGCATCGTCGACGGCACCTTGGGGATCGTCGAATGAGCCGTCGTCTGCGCCCCTCCTCCTGGCGGTCCGAAACCCCGACCACCGCCTCCACCGTCACCACCGTCATCGAGGCGGCGGCGCCGGGTGAATTGCTCGAGGAGATTGAGCCGGTGGGCGATGGCTCGCTCGCCGATATCGAGAGTGATCGAGATCGGCCATCCGCGACGAGCCTTGATGCCGCGTTGATCGAGCCGTCGGGAATGTCGACCCGTGATCTGGTCAACGAGGCCATCGCCGGCTTGTTCGCCCGGCCGGCGCGAATGATTCTCACCGTCTTGGGAACCGTCATCGGGTTGGCCGCGTTGGTTGCCACCCTCGGCTTGTCCCGCACGGCCGGCAGCCGCATCGTCGGGCGATTCGATGCGTTGGCCGCCACCGAGATCGTTGTCAGTGCCAAGCCCTCCGCCGAGAGTCTCAAGGTCGACGCCATCCCGTGGGATGCCCCGGCCCGCTTGTCGCGACTCAACGGCGTGGCTCAGGTCGGAACGCTCAGCACGCTGAAGACCAATTCGGCGTTGGTCGGTTCATCGCCGATCAGTGATCCGCAGAACCAGACGAAGTTTGCACTGACGATCTCTGCCGCCTCTCCTGGTTTGTTCCCGGCGGTTCACGCGCAGTTGCGCACCGGTCGGTTGCTCGATGACCAACTGTCCGAACGGGCCGAGCGCGTGGCGGTTCTCGGGCCGAACGCAGCGTCGCGCCTCGGGATCTCCAGCGTGAGCAAGCTGCCAGCGATCACCATCGGCGACCAGATCTACCTGGTCATCGGCATCCTCGACGGGGTGTCGCGCCAACCCGATCTACTCGGTGCGGTCATCATCCCCGAAGGGACCGCGAAGCGCGACTTCCGCCTGAAGCACCCCGATCTCGTCGTTGTCGAGTCGGATATCGGAGCGGCTCAACTGGTCTCGCAGCAGATTCCCCTGGCGCTGCGTCCCGATGATCCCAGGACGTTGAAGGTGGTGTCGCCGCCCGAGCCCAAGCGGGTCAAGGACGCCGTAAAAAATGACCTGAATCTGCTGTTTCTCATCTTGGGTGGGGTGTCGCTGATCGTCGGCGCGATCGGTATCGCCAATGTGACCCTGGTATCGGTGATGGAACGTACGGGCGAAATTGGTTTGCGCCGCGCCCTCGGCGCATCGCGTCGGCACATCGCCGGTCAGTTCCTTGTCGAGAGCGGAACGATGGGCCTGGTAGGCGGCGTCCTCGGGGCCAGTCTGGGCACCTTGGTTGTCGTCGCTGTGTCGGCCTACCAGTCGTGGACTCCGGTACTTGACCCGGCGGCCCCGTTTGCCGCGCCGGTGCTCGGGGCGGCGATCGGCCTAATTTCTGGGTTCTATCCGGCAATGCGGGCCGCTCGGATGGCTCCTGTCGACGCCTTGCGGGCCGGGACGTAGCCGGCGAAATCGTGCGGAGTCGCTCTGTGGCTTCGGTCGGTGCGAGTTCAAGAATTCATGTGCCCGATGGCACATCGGGCGTGGGGCGGCTACGGTCGGGCCCGACGCCGGTTGTGACTGGCAGGAGGATGCCACCATGAAAGTTTTGCTCGTCGCCAATCAGACTCTCGGCGGGGCGGAGCTCGCCGCTCATCTGGGTGAGTTGCAGGCTGCCGACGCGGACTTGTCGATTCATCTACTGGTGCCCGCCGCAGTCATCGGCGTGATCGCCGACCCTACCGAGATGTTGTCACTGCTGGCCGTCGACGTCGAAGCAGAACGCCGCGAGGCAGAGGAACGGATGAACACCCTGCTCGACTGGCTGCGTCGCGGCGGTGTGGCAGCGACCGGGGAGATCACAGTTGCCCAACCGCTGTTGGCCGTTGCGACGGTGGTGCGGGCCCATCAGTACGATCGCGTGGTGCTGTCGACATTCCCGCCGGGGGTGTCACGGTGGTTGAAAATGGACTTGGCTCATCGGGTGAAGCGGGTCTGCAACCTACCGGTGACCACGATCATCAACGAGTCGAGTCAGTCGCGGCCACCGGAGTTGGCAGTGGTCCAGGCCAGCCCAACGCCGGTCGTTGACATTGCTCTGATCGACGCCGATGGTGCCCGCCGCGTGCGCATTCGCAAGTCACTGGAACAGGTATCGGTGCCTCTACGGGTGACCGAGTGCGAAGACGTCTCGGCTGCCTTGCGGATGCTCGGCGACTCTCGCGCCGCCGACCGTAGCGCCGTTGTCTGCCTCCCCTCGGCCGAGTGCGTGGCTGGGGTTGCCGCGATCTCGGCGTTGAAGTCCGCATACCCCGACTTGAGTGTTTCTGTGCTGAGCGAGGTGGATGACCCCTCGGCTCGGGCTCGAGCTCACGAACTTGGGGTGTCGGGATTCTTCGTCCTGAGTGGCGATTCATCCGCTGATGCAGCAATGCTGGAGATCGTTGCGACCGAGTTCGTTGCAATCCGCCGGCTCTTTGTCGACGAGGAGTGAGCCGACGAGGAGTGAGCGCCCGGGGGAGTTGCGGGTCGGCTAGTGGCTTCCGGTGCCCGTTGCGGGGCTCTCGTAGTCCTGCTCAAGGTGCTCGGCGTCGTCGGCCGCTGACGCCTCGCTCGAAGCTGCCGGGGTGTCGGCAGGCCCGCGGAGTAGTTCGTCGCTGAGGCGGAAGCCAACGCCTCGTACGGTCAGAATGAAATGCTCACTGGGGGCGTGCTGAGTGAGCTTGCGGCGCAAGTTCGACAGGTGCACGTCGACAACGTGGTCGTCGCCGACCCAGTGCTCTCCCCAGATGTTGCGGAGCAGTTCAGCTCTCGTCGAGACGTCCCGCGGCCGCTGACAGAGGTGGCTGAGGAGGTCAAACTCGATGCGGGTCAGTGGTACTACCGATCCTTCGACCACGACTTGTCGCCGACCGAGGTCAATTTGCATCGCTCCGTAGTGCATGATGGTGGGGGGAGGTCCGAGTACCAGGCCTTCAGTGATCCGCCGAGGTCGCCGCAACAGGGCGCGGAGCTTGGCCGCGAGTTCAATCGAGGAGATGGGTTTGGTCAAGAGATCGTCGGCTCCGGCGCGCAGCAGTCGAACGCGTTCGAGTTCGTCGCTGTGATCGGTGATGCCAACGAGGTAGGCATCGGTCATCGCTCGGATCTCGGAGAACAGCCCTGCTCGTTGGCTGCCCGCGGTGCGCATCCTCAGGTCGAGCATCACGACGTCGGGCTTGAAGGATCCGGTCAGGATCAACGCAGCGTCGGCCTCGCCGGTGCCAGTGACGGCAAATCCCTCCGCTCGCAGCGACTTCTCCCAGCTGCGACGCAACAGGGCGTCGCCGTCGATGAGCAGGGCTCGTGGGGCCTGGGCGGAGTCCGCCATCGGGTTCGGTTCGTTCATCATGTCTTCGCTCCGGGTGGCGGGGCCGTTGCTGAGATGGACAACGTGACCCTCTTTTGATGCCGCTGCAATATTCCTAGAGTGCATCCAAACACACAAGTAGTGAAAAAATGGAGTTTCACTGCTAGGTAATTTGGCTTTAAGTGCAAACTTTCCTACGAAGAGAGTTCAGTTAAGCACTGCGTGGGAAGTGTAACGCATCCGATCGCGGTCTGCTTGAGTTTCACTGTCGGTGCGAAAACGTCCCGAAGTCGTCATGAAGATCGTGGTCGGTTGAGTTGCGAGGGTCGGTGCGTAAGGTCTGACGTATGGTGGAAACCCGGCCTCGCGACCAGCTTCGACGTCAGATTGCGGCCCGAACGGGGGAGGATCAGCGCGAAGTGGCCTCGTTGACGCGGTTTCTCGCCGAGTTCGATC
>JANNNL010000475.1:0-7333 GCA_031398525.1 Actinomycetes bacterium
TGTAGAGCGCCAGGTTCGTTGAGGATGGCGGGGTCTGTTAGCGACAGGTTCGGTGGGGATGGGTCGTGGTGGTGGCGGTGAGACTGGTCGCGCAAGGACCCTCCCGCTGATTCACCTGGACAGTGACGGGAGGGTCCTTTGGGCGCCCGGAGGCACTGGTGATCATCGTAGGTATCGATCTGGTCGAAGTCGAACGCGGCCTGTCGGCGGGTGAGATCGGCTGCCCGAACTGTGCTGGTGGGTTGCGGCCGTGGGGATCGGCGCGGCGGCGGGTGTTGCGCTGCTCGGAGGCTGAGGTGTGGCGGTGTCCTCGTCGGGGTCGGTGCGTCGGGTGTCGCCGGACGCATGTGCTGCTCTCGCAGGATTCGCTGGTGCGCCGCCGTGATGAGGTCGAGGTGATCGGCGCGGCGCTCGTGTTGAAGGCCGCTGGTGATGGTCATCGTCGTGCCGCTGAGAAGGTGGGGGTGCCGGCGTCGACGGTGCGCGGCTGGTTCCGCCGGTTCGCAGCGAACGCTGAAGCGGTCCGGGTGTGGTTCACGTTGCTCGCGCATGGCTTGGACCCGGTGCTGGCTCCGATCTCGCCGACCGGTTCGAAGGTTGGTGACGCGGTCGAAGCGATCGCGGTCGGGGCCCGGGCGGCGGCTGTTCGGCTTGGTTCGCTGGCGCCGTGGCAGTTCGCGGTGCGGGCGTCTCAGGGGCGGTTGTTGTTCAACACGGGTTGCCCCTGGGCGCCGGCCAGCTGATCAGGGATCGTTCAGGTGCCGCCGTGTTGGCGATGCATGAAGAGAGGGGTTCCTGTCCATGAAGAGCGATGATCGTCGTCGTGATGTCGCACTGTTCCGTTACTCGTTGATCCGTGAGGCCGCCGATGTGGCAATCACGCACGCTGAACGCGGCCTGCTTGTGAGAGCACTCGCGGAGCGCGAGCATCTCGGTCCGGATGGTCGACCGGTCCGGGTCGGGCGGTCGTCGTTGGATCGGTGGATCCGGGCGTGGCAGACCGGCGGGTTCGACGCCCTGTTCCCCCAGACACGCACGGCGGTGCCGTTCACCGCTGGGGCGGTGTTGGGTCTGGCCGTGAAGTTGAAGCTGGAAGCGCCGGGGCGGACCGCGGCGCAGATCGCCGAGATCATCACGGTGTCGAATGGGTGGTCGCCGTCGGCTCGCACGATCCAGCGTGAGTTCGCCCGTCACGGGTTGAACACCCGGCCCGATGGCACCCCGCCGCAGGCGTTCGGCAGGTTCGAGGCCGCCGCGCCGAACGACCGGTGGACCGGCGACGCGTTGCATGGCCCGATCATCGACGGACGCAAAGCGTTCCTCTTCGCGTTCTTGGATGACCACTCCCGGGCGATCCCAGGGTTCCGGTGGGGCACCTCGGAGGACGCCGTTCGGTTGGAAGCAGCACTCAGGCATGCGTTGGGTGCACGCGGGATCCCGAAATCGATCTATGTGGACAACGGCTCCGCGTACGTGTCGGCACCGTTGCTGCGCACCTGCGCGGTGCTCGGCATCCGCCTCATTCACTCGAGGCCCGGACGTCCCGAAGGCCGAGGGAAGATCGAACGGTTCTTTCGCACCGTCAGAGACCAGTTCCTCGTCGAGATCGCCGTCAACCCACCCGCCGATCTCGACGGGTTGAACCGGCTGTTCGTGGCCTGGGTCGAGACCGTCTATCACCGCCGGGTCCATTCCGAGACCGGTCAGGCGCCGATCGAACGCTACGTCGCGGGCGGGCCGTTCCAGGTCCCGACCCCAGCCCAGTTACATGAGGCGTTCTTGTGGTCCGAGACCCGCACCGTCACCAAGACCGCGACCGTTGCGCTGCACGGCAACCAGTTCGAGGTCGACGCTGCGCTGGTCGGCCGCAAAGTCGAGTGCGTGTTCGACCCGTTCGATCTCACCCGGATCGAGATCCGCTACCAAAACCGCCCGATGGGATACGGCGTCCCCCAAGTCATCGGGCGTCACACCCGCCACCCGATGGTCAAACCCGACCCGGACACCGTGCGCCCGGCGACCGGGATCGACTACCTCAACCTCGTCGCCGATCGCCACGCCAACGACCTCGCCCGACTTGCGCCGTCGATCGACTACCGCGCGCTCGTCGAAACGACCGACCCGGCCCAACTCGCCGGCCAACTCCAGATCCCAACCGAAGGTGAAGGTGTCCGATGAGTATCGAACTGTTGCAAGCCCACTACGGGTTCAGCCGGACGCCGTTCGGCCGTGATCTCGCCCCCCAGATGCTGCACCGCTCCCACGGCCACAACGAAGCCGTCGCCCGCATCGGATGGTGCATCCAAGAACGCGCCCTCGGCGTGATCACCGGCGAGGTCGGTTCCGGCAAAACCGTGGCGACACGCGCCGCGACATCAGCGTTGGATGCCAGCCGCAACACACTGATTTACCTCGGGAACCCTGCTGTTGGGGCCCGCGGGATCTACCACGGCATCGTCACCGCCCTCGGCGGTGTCCCCCGATTCCACAAAGCGTCGCTGATCCCACAAACCGTTGATCTGCTCGCCGCCGAAGAGAACGAACGCGGCAAACGTGTCGTCGTCGCGATCGACGAAGCCCACCTCCTCACCCCCGACCAGTTGGAAGAGATCCGGCTCCTGACGAACAGCGAGCTCGACTCACGGTCACCGTTTGCGTGTCTGCTCGTCGGACAACCCACCCTCAGGCGGCGGATCAAGCTCGGCATGTTCGCCGCGCTCGACCAACGAATCGCGCTGCGCTTCGCGATGCCACCACTCACCACCGCCGAGACCGGCGACTACATCGCACATCACCTCAAACTCGCCGGGCGGGCCGACACCCTGTTCTCCGACGACGCCATCGGGTTGATCCACCAAGTCTCCCGAGGACTACCAAGAGCGATCAACAACCTCGCCGTCCAAGCCCTCATCGCCGCCTACGCCACCAAAAAGAACATCGTCGACGAATCCTCAGCCCGAGCCGCCATCACCGAAATCACCGCCGACTGACCGCGTCGCCCATCCGCACCCACGATGACGCAACCATCCTCAACCAAGATGTCCGGCAACAGCACATGGCAGCGATCAGCCAGCTCCGCCAACCCCACTCCGAAGGTCGCGCGTACTTCGAACGCAAAGTTGCCGAGGGCAAGACCAAGCGCGAGGCGATCCGAGCGCTCAAGCGCCAAATCAGCAACGCCGTCTACCGCCAACTGCTCATCGACGCCCAACGCACCAGCCGCTGAACGAGGTCCGGGAGGACACTCGGGCACGTCTCGATAGCCAGCGCGACTGGCCTCACATCCCTACGGCCAGTTCTTCGGCGAAGTCACTCCCGGACCCACGAACCACGATACGCGCACCGCCAACAGCGGTCGATCCAGCGCGCCCTTACACGCCCAGAATCAGTCACTTGACACAGAGAGGATTCGACATGAGGCACTGGATTTTCGCCGGACTGTTGGGATATCATTCGTAACAGCTGTCCGGGCTGATCCCGGCGGAAGTCGAGGCCCTGTTGCTTCGGACCGAGGGCGAAAGCCGACTAGGACCGTGGCTCGGGGCCTTCGCATTTCTACGGCTCGAACGTCGCCGAGCGGAGAAGACCGTGGGCGGCGAGGCGTTCGAGATGCCCGCTCGGGCGACCGAGGAGGACGTCGGACCAGATGCCTGCGGCCGCGTCGGCGAGCCACGTGATCGACTGGTCCTTGCCGACGTGTTCGATCGTCGGACGCCACGCTCGACGACCGGCCCGAGCCCAGTCACGGACCGTACGAACATCTCGTTCGTTCTCCGCCCGGGACTGGCGTTCAAACACCAGTCCATCGACCCCGATGTCGTAGGCAAGCCCAAGAACTCCCGACTCCAGCAACTGCCGGCGAACTGCGGTCTGGTCGGCGGGGCGACACGGGCGCGCCGCAACGACCACCCGAACCGATGCGCAGAGTTCGTCAACGAGGACTGCTCGGACGTTGGCGCCGGGGTCGGATTCCCAGTGGAATGGTCGGCGACGATTCAGACCGGCTTGCAGCCGGGCCGACGGCCCCGGCTGATCGTCAATGACCACGAGCGCGACGGTATACAGCACCATCGAACGGTCGGGCCGAAACCATGGCGTGCTTTCGTCGACGACGCCGATCATGGTCGGCTCCGGAAGAACTGGCCGGCGACCACATCAGCCGACCCACGCGCCGCGAAGGTCGAGACGTGGGCGTACATGTCAAGCGTCGTCGCCACCGACGAATGCCCGAGCCGTTCGGTGAGGATCTCCGGATGCATCCCGGCCTCCACAGCGAGAGTTGCGTAGGTGTGGCGAAGGTCGTGCAACCGGATGCGAGGGAGCCCGGCGGCAGCAACCAACCGATCAAACGCCGCGCTGACCGTCGCCGGCCGAAGCGGCGCGCCGTGAACATCAGCGAAGACGAACGAGTCGGGATCGATACCACCCTCAATGGCGATTCGCTCGTCCCGCAGCGCTTTGAGTACGGCGGCCGTGTCGTCGTCGAGATCGAGTCGTCGACGCCCCGACCGGGTCTTGGGCACCGACTCGACCAACACCCCATCAACCGAGCCGAGTGACGTCACGATCGACAACGATCGGTCATCGAGATCAACCCATCGCCATCGCAGGCCAAGCGCCTCGCCACGACGCATCCCCGTCGTCGCCAGCAGCACGAACAGCGGATACATTCGATGCTCGCGTACCGACTCGAAAAACGCGACGACCTGCTCGGCGGTCCACACCCGATACGCAGCGTTCTCGACCTTCGGTGGCGTCGCGCCATCGGCCGGGTTCCACGGGATCAACTCCAACTTCACGGCGTCGGCCAACACCTTGTGCAACACCATGTGCGTGTTACGAGCCGTCGACGACGACAACGAACCCGACGACGTCGCGCCGCCATCCATCAGACCGGCGCTGAACTCAGTCACCTCACGAGCCGTCAGCCGATCGAGCAACCTGTCGCCGAGCCGTTCGGTGATCCGACGACACGAAATCCGATACGTCCTCAACGTCCCCGCCGACACACGCACCGACTGATCCCGCAACCAACGCTCGACCCACTCCCCGACCGACACTTCCGAGCCAGCGTGTGAGACCCCGACCGGCCGCTCAGAACGAACCAACACCGCCAACGCGTCCTGCGCCTCCTCCTCGGTCGCAAAACCCTGACGAGCGAACTGTCGACGTCGACCCGACCGGGCGGCATCCGGAAGGTCAACACGAAAGCCCCAAGCCCCGTTTCTCCACCGCACTGATCCCCGCATCACTCATAGCGTACACGAAATTCGTGACCGCCAGACGACATCAACCGACCGGCGACGAGCGCCGCCTGATCATATATCCCCAGTTCAACCTATGTGCCCGGGACGGGATTCGAACCCGTACCCATTTTCATGGAGGAGGGTTTAAGCCCCCCGCGTCTGCCATTCCGCCACCCGGGCTTGTTCGCGGACACGATACGCGATCCAGCGTGGTATGGGCCGACGTATCGCGTGAATCCAGTCCTCGCCGCTCTGGGCGCGCCGCTCATGCCGCCGCCGCCCGGCGAGTCGGCGCGGCTTCCTCCACGGCGAAACCGAGCGCGGCCCACAGCGCGCCGCGGACTCGCACTGCGGCGCCGCCGACCAAACCGTTGGCGTAGACGATCCCTTCGATCATGTCGGCGGCGACGGCCACCCAGGGCCGCCCGCGGGTGCGAACAGCGACGATGAAGTGGTCGCCTTGACGACGAATCGAACGATCGACCCCCAGCAGACGGGGCGGACTCCGGAAGGCGGGAACCACCAACTCGCGAGCGCGGGCGGAACGGGACAGGGCGCGAGCGGCCTCGGCGAACTGGAGTGAATTGGCCGCGGTGGTCATGTGAACAGCGTGCCAGAGACCTGTGTCAGAGTTCTTTGCGACCGCCGCCCGGAACCCACGCCGGACCCGAGCCGGAACAGTGGCACACCGGCCGCGTACGATCGGTGCGTGCTTCCGTTGAACCCGGCCCAGCAGGCCGTGATTGCCCTCTTGGGCCGTACTGGCGATGATCGTCCACCGCTCTCCGACGGGTTGGCCGGTGAGCTGGAAGCCGAGTTGCTCGAAGCGATCGAGATCGTTCGGGAAGATGCCCTGGCGGGGCCCGAGATGTGGATCGGAAAGCGCGATCTGGCGCTGATCAACGGCTGCGAGACCCACTACGTCGCCGATCAGTCCACCGAATTCACCTGGACTCCGGCCAGTGCCCGCGGCGTGGTCGCCCATAAGGCGATCGAGTTGTCGCTCAACTGGCGAGGCGAGATCGCGCCGGGTGAGATGGTCGACGAAGCCCTCGCCCGACTCGGCGATTCGACCAAGGGCGTCAGCGGCTACATCAACAAGATGACTGAGGGCGAACGGGCCGAGCTGCGCGGCTTCGCCACCGACCGGGCCACCAAGTTCATGGAGTGCTTCCCGCCGTTGAAGGCGAAGTGGCGACCGGTGACCGAGTCGAGCGTGGTGGTCGAACTCCTCGACGGGCATCTCAAGCTCGGTGGGAAAACCGACCTCACGCTGGGCGAAGTCGGCCAGAAAGTGATCATCGACCTCAAGTCCGGCGGGTCGTCGAGCACCCATCGCGAAGACCTTCGCTTCTACGCACTTCTTGAAACGATCCGCTCGGGACGGCCACCCCGCAAGGTCGCCACGTACTACCTCGACTCCGCCCGCGCGCACGCCGAGGACGTCACCGAAGGCGGGCTCCACGCCGCGTTGCAGCGCACGATCGACGGCGTGATGCGCATCGTCGAACTCGACCGCCAGGCCGATCAGCCGACCAAACGCCCGGCGATCCATTGCCGTTGGTGCGCGGTCTTGGAGTCATGCAGTGAGGGCCAAGCCCACCTCGCCCGAGTCGACGACCCCGACATCAACCTCGACGCCTGGTAACTCGCTCCCGCCCGCCGCCCGCTATGGCGACATGAGTGCGACCGGCAGACCGAGGCCCGCTTCGTTGCGCACGGTAGCGATCAGCCGCCCGGGTTGCACCGCGGCCTTCACCGGACCGAGCACCGTCGGCCCGAGTCGTTCGGCGACCGCCGGCAGATCATCGACGATCAACACCAGTCCCCAAAAGCGCGCTGGCGTAACGGGCGGGATGTCGGGCCGTTCGACCACTTCGACGATCACCTCACCAAGCCGATGAAAACCCTGACGCACACCGCCGCCGACCTCTCGAATCCGCTTCAGTGGAGCGCCCGTCGCGTCGGCGATCGCCCCGCACGTCCGATCGATCGACGGTGTCATCACTACCACGTGGTCGATCCGTCGAGCGCCAAGCTCGTGGACCGTAGGTGGATGGGCTGTCGTCTCATCGGGACGCATCAGG
>JANNNL010000493.1:0-5057 GCA_031398525.1 Actinomycetes bacterium
GAACCAGGCCGACCCGCCGAGTTGTTGGTGCCCGCACTGCTCGTGGGCGTTGCCGGCGACGGCACGCAATGGGTGACCCGAGTGGAGGGTGGCCTGCAGCCGCCGCCCTCGCTCGAGCCGGCCCCACACCCGCAAGCGCGCGCCCAGGCGTTCAGTGTGCAGCCGTTGACCCCGGTCGACCGCTATCTGGCCGCGGTGGTCCGTGCCCGCGACGCAGTGCGCGACGGATCGCTGACCAAGGCGGTCATCGCTCGCGAGGTCAGCGTCAGCAGCACCGAACCCATCGATCTCCACGCAGTGCTGTTGCGCCTGCGGGCCTCGTTCGGATCCAGCTTCCGATACTCGGTCGACGGCTTCATCGGGGCCTCCCCCGAGTTGCTTGTCGCACGCCATGGCGATGTGGTGCGGTCGCACCCGCTTGCCGGCACCGCCCCTCGCGTGGGCGACCCGGTGACTGACGCCCGCCTGGCGATGGACCTGATGGCCTCGGTGAAGAATCAAATCGAACATCGCATCGTCATCGATGTCGTCCACGACTCGCTGCTCCCCTACTGCAGCTATCTCGACTGGGAGCCCGAGCCGTCGATCGTGTCGGTCGCCAATGTGCAACACCTCGGCACGCTGATCGAGGGACACCTGTCCGACCCGGCCCCCAATGTGCTCGAACTCGCCCGGATGTTGTCGCCGACTCCGGCCCTCGGCGGTCATCCGCGTGACAAGGCACTGGCGTTGATCGACGAACTCGAAGGGATGGATCGCGGGCGCTACGGCGGTGCCGTCGGCTGGGTCGACTCGAAGGGCAACGGCACGTGGGCCGTGGCGATCCGATGCGCCGAGCTGTCGGGAGACCGCCGGTCAGCCCGACTATTCGCGGGCGGCGGTATCGTCGCCGAGAGCGAGCCATTGGCCGAATTGGCCGAGACGCAGGCCAAGTTTCAGGCGATGCTCTCGGCGATCATTCGTCCGTAACCCCATCGGGCTCGTCGGTTGGGCCGCCTGCCAACAGCGCCCGCACGGCATCGATCGTGTCAGCGTCGGCCGCGCTTCGGTCGGGTCGATAGCCCCGTACCCGGGCGAATCTGAGCGCCACCCCACCCGGGTACCGACGGGAAATCTGTACGCCATCGAGGGCGATTTCGACGACAAACTCGGGCCGCAGATACACCGCCCAGCGATCGCGATGGGTCTCGTGACGAGGAAACTCCTCGGTCTGCCATCGAAGCAACTCGTCGGTGAGTCCCTTGAACGTCTTGCCGACCATCACGAAACCACCGCTGCCACCATCGTCAGCGTCGTCCGCTCGGGCGCCCAGGTGCAGATTCGACAGCCAACCGGCGCGTCGCCCGTGACCCCACTCGGCGGCGAGCACGACCAGGTCGAGCGTGCGAACCGGCTTGACCTTGTGCCATTGAGAACCGCGCCGACCGGCCTCGTAGGACGAGTCGATCGCCTTGACCATCACGCCCACGTGACCCGCAGCCAGCGCCTCGGCCCCAAATCGTTCCGCCTCGACGGCATCAGCAGTGACGAGCGTCGGCACGCGCCACGCGCCGGCGATCCGCTCCAATTCGGCGAGGCGTTGATGTAGCGGGGCGTCGACCAGATCGGCGCCATCGATGTGGAGCACGTCGAAGAAGAACGGCTGTAGACCGACGGCAGCGCCGATCTCGTCGCTGCCGAAGCTGCTCATCGTCTCTTGGAAGATACGTGGCCGACCGTCCTCGGCGACGCCCAACGCCTCGCCGTCGAGGACCACACTCGTGACCGGCAGGCTGCGGACCACCGCGACGACCTGGGGGAGTCGAGCCGAGATCTCGTTCAGATTTCGGGTATAGATACGCACGTCATCGCCGACCCGGTGGACCTGGATGCGCGCGCCATCGAGCTTCCATTCGACCGACGCCATGCCGATCGCCTCCATCGCCGCGCTGATCGTCGCCGACGTCGAGGCGAGCATCGGCAGGACGCCCCGACCAGGGGCCAGGCCGACCTCGCCCAGCGCGGTGTCGCCGCCTTCCATGGCAATTTGAGCGACGACGCCCAAGTCACCGGCCATCATCGCCGCTCGTCGTAAGCCCGCCGCCCTCACGCCGAAGGCCTGGGCAACCGCATCGGTGACGACTCCGGCGAGCGCGCCATGGCGCATGTCGCCGAGGAACACCCGGCGGAGAAACTCCGCTTCGGCTGCCGTCGCCTGACCGAACAGTTCGTTCAATGCATCGAGACGACGTTGTTGGGAGCCGACTCCTTCGATCTCCGCCAGATCGTCTGCGATTTGGTCGACCGCGGTAACGGTGAGGGTCGGTTGGTCGGCAGGACTGACCGGCCGGGCGAGGTTGGCCCAGCCGACGCCGATGCGCCCCTGCCGTAGCGTGCCGGTCAGCAGGCCAATGACCACCGCGACCTCGTCGACCGTTGACTGCTGGAGCAACTCGGCGACGATGGTCGTCTTCTCCTTGCGCTTCGACGTGACCGACAGCGCCTCAGAAGCTCCGACGACGGCCGCGAGCAACATGTCCTCAGCCCACCGCTCGCACGACTGCTGCGTTGAGCGCGGCGTGTATCGCAACAGTCGTCGATCGGTCTGTTGGACAGACAACGACCGACGGCCCCCCGATGTCGACAGCGACCGTCAGTTCGGCGAGGTTGTTCACGCGTGCCGCACGCAGGCCGTGGGCCGACGCCAGGCCGACAAGATCGACCCCGTGCGGAGTGCCGTAGAGCTGTTCGAAGCGCTCCGAGCTGACAACGCCCGCTTGGGGCAGGAACGAGAAGATCGCCCCGCCGTCGTTGTCGACGACAACCACGCGCAGGTCGACCGCCCGGTTGGCGAGTCCCGTCAGCGATGACGCGTCGTGGAGCAGCGCCACATCACCGATCAGCACGAACGTCGGCGCACCGGTAGCCACCGCCACGCCGGTTGCGGTGGCGATCACTCCGTCAATGCCATTGGCCCCTCGATTGGAATGCACCGTGATGTCGCCGCGACCGATGCCGAACCACTCGATGTCGCGGATCGGCATCGATGACGAGACGACTAGGTGGCCGCCGGCCGGAATCACCCGGGACACTGCTCGGGCGATCGCCGGGTCGATGAGCTGCGGATGTTCGGCCAACTCGGCATCGATCGCAGCGTGAGCCCGTTGTTCGGCGCGATTCCAGCGAGCGAACCAGGTGGTCCCCATCGCGCCCCGCAAGCCCCCGGTGAGAGCATCAACCACCGGCGCGACCGGCCCGGCGAATCGGTGGGCGGCCCGATGATCGGCGTCGAAGACGCGGCCGCCGCCGACCTGCACCTGAATGGCGCCGCTGGCGGTGATCCATTGTGCCAACACCTTCGAGGCCGGCGGCTCGCCCAGCCGCACCACCACCTCGGGGGCATGGGCACGGGCGAAATCATCGGACCGCAGGATCGAGTCGAACGCAACGACCGCCTGAGGGAGCGCCCCACAACCGGACCGCGGATCGGCGAGCACCGGCCAGCCGGTCAATGTTGCCAGGCGCTCGACCGCGGCGACGTCGTCAACGCCCCGACCGGCGACGATCCCGCGGCGTTGGCGGTCTATCATCGGCGTCAGAGCGGAGAGGTCAAGCGGTCCAACAACGACCGGGTACGAGTGGCGGCCGGCTCCGGCGGGTGGTGTCGGGCCGGAGCCGCCGACCAGCGGTTCGCGAAACGGCAGGTTGAGATGAACCGGGCCCGGGTTCGTTCCGACGGTTGCCGAGTACGCTCGCCCCGCCAGCGAGCGCCATGAACCACTCGCCTCGTCGGCGGCGACACCCGGGTCGTGGAACCAGCGCACGGACGGGCCGTACAGGCGGGTCTGATCGATGGTCTGGGGCGCGCCGACGTCACGAAGTTCAGGTGGGCGATCGGCGGTGCACACCAGCATCGGCACCGACGACAAGTCGGCCTCGATGACCGCCGCGTGAAAATGAGCCGCGGCCGTTCCGCTGCTGCACAACACCACGGATGGTCGGCCCGATGCCAGCCCGATACCGAGGGCACAGAATGCCGCCGAGCGCTCGTCGTGGAAGATGTGCAGCCGCAGCTCGGGGCGGTTGGCGAGAGCGAGCGCCAGCGGGGTAGACCGGGAGCCGGGGGCAATCACCGCCTCGGTGAGACCCTGGCTGATCCATTCGTCGACGAGGGTGGCGCAGAAGGTGGCTGCAGAGGTGATCGCCATCGGCCCCATCGTGCCACGGCCGAGCCTCTATCACACGAGAGGCATCACACACAGGAGGGCCACGCCGAGAGTCGGGAGTTACCCTGGGGCCATGAAGGTCGAGATCTGGTCGGATGTGGTCTGTCCGTGGTGTTACATCGGCAAGCGGCGCTTCGAGACGGCGTTGGAGCGCTTCGACGGACTCCCGCCGGGCGAGACGGTCCAGGTCAGCTATCACGCCTACCAACTCGACCCGACGGCACCTCCCGGCTCGGCCCAACCGGTCACCGAGGTCTACGCCCGCAAGTTCGGCGGGCCCGAACAAGCGGCTCAGATCATCGCCAATGTCACCAACGTCGCCGCCGGGGATGGCATCACGTTCCACCTCGACCGGGCGCAGCGAGCCAACACCCTGTTGGCCCACCGGGTTATCTGGCTCGCGGGGCGACAGGCTGGCGCGGAAACGCAGGCCGCGGTCAAGGAACGCCTGATGGCGGGCTATTTCACCGACGGCGTCAACGTTGGTGATCCTTCGGTTCTCGCCGACCTGGCCGCGTCGGCAGGTCTCGATCGCGACGAGGTCGCTGCATTCCTGGCGACCGACGAGGGCCATGCCGAGGTGATGGAAGACATCGCCCAGGCCGCCGCCTACGGCATCACCGCCGTGCCCACCTATGTCATCAACGGACTGTGGTCGATTCCTGGCGCTCAGGACCCCGACACGTTCGTGTCCGTGCTGACCCGGATGGCCGAGCGCGCCCCGAGCTCATGAGGCTCGCCTCGACCGCGACCGGCTCGGGGCCGCGGGTGGTGCTGATCCACGGGTTCACCCAAACCGGTCGATCGTGGCGGCACATGGCCCGTCGGCTCGTTCCCAACTACGAGGTCGTT
>JANNNL010000582.1:0-2808 GCA_031398525.1 Actinomycetes bacterium
ACCTCACTCGGCCCATCGACGGCGACGTCGGATTCGATGACTGTTGGCGACCGGCGAACCGACGCGACGGCGACGTCGGGCTGCCCGGATCGCCGGACGACGGCCTCACCGACCCACGCCGGGTTCTCGTAGACCTCGAACGCCGAATCGGCGACGACCGGCCCTCGCCAACCAACGAGTCGGTTGGGGGCGGTGCCAACGTCGGTGAGCACCCATCGCACCCCGAATCTCGCGAACGCAACCGGATCAAGCAGTTCGGGGAGCTGAGCTCGCATCGCCAGTTCGAAGTTGGGCTGTGCCGTAAACGTGCCGACCATCGATATCCACCGTTTCGAGACCTGCACCCCGCCGTCGTAGCCATCGAGCGACCGGATGCCGAACAGCGTGTTGGTGTTCGGGCGCAGCGCGGGAACGAGGTACGGCGGTTCACCGAGCCGATCGCCGGTCAGCGCAATTGACCACCCCGGCTGGCCTTTCAGCCATTCGGTGGCGTCGGAGGTGTAGTTGGTGAAGCTGGCCCGAGAGGCGACTTGCATGCTGACCGAGTGTCGGCTGGCTGCGCCGAGCTCAAAGGTCACGCCCACGAGCGCCACCAATGCCACGAGCGTGGCCATCGAACGCCGCGGCGGCCGGTTGCCTGAAGACGACGGGCGGTGAGCGATCATAGCGCTGAGCAGCACCAATGCGACACCCACGAGCCAGCCGATCACCGCGGTGGCGTTCACCTCGACGCGACCGGTGACCGCGAACGCGGCGACAACCGCCGTTGCTCCCCCGACCGCGACGACTGCGGACCGACCGAGGTCCAGGCGCATCAGCGCATCGATGCCCAGGCCGGCCAGCACCGCCAGGGCCAAGTCGGTGACCGTCATCCACCGAGCCGATACCCGCATCAGATCGAATCCCGGTAGGTGGTCGAAGGCCAGCTCGAAGAGCGCCGTGCGGGCCCCGGTGGCGAGAATCGCCGACGCGACGGCGAGGATCGTCAGGCCGATGACGAGCGGCCGACGCGACCCCCGCCTGACATGAGCGGCGACACCGACGATCGCCAGTGCCCCGACCGCAGCACCGACATAGCCAACGGTCTCGAACGCTCCGGCGTTGAACCCGGGGTCGATATCGCCCACCGTTCCGAGCACGACTCGCGCCATCAACCCGGGTTGTATCGACCGGTCGGGTAGCCGCAACGTTTCCAACGATCGGCCGCCGCCGATCGCACTCGACCGGGTGGCAGCCCGGGTGGCCAGCAGTTGCAGCCCGCACAGGCACCCAGCAGTCACCGCAGCCGCGGCGAGATTGCGAATGCGGCTCCAGGCTCGGGTCGAAACCAGAACCGAGATCGTCCACGCCCCGGCCATGGTTCCGACGAGGTACGTCATTTGTGGGTGACCGGCGAGCACCATCCCGGTCATGACCAGGGCGGCGAGGGCCGTTGCTCGCCACAGCCGTGGTGATGTCACGACCGCATGAATGACCACCAGGACCGCCGGAGCCCACGCAATGACCAGCATCTGCTCGAACTGAATCGAACGGGTCAGCACTGCACCGCACCCAACGCCGGCGAGGGCAGTGGTGAAACCCGCCGGAGGCCTACAACCGAGTCGACGCATCAACGCCAGGAGTCCGACGGCGAGCAGCAGCAGATGCCCGGCGACGAGCAGGCTCATTGCCCGATTGAGGTTCATCCCGGCGACGAGCAGCTTGGGGAGATACAGCGCCCCGGTCTGGGTGTTGCCCAGATGCGGTGCCCCACCGAAGATCGTGTCGTTCCACAGCGGGATCCGCCCACGGGTCAACTCGGTCAGGGTGAACCGCAGGTTGGGCGCGCTGTAGGCGACCGTGTCGAATCCGGTGACGTAACGCCTCGGGTTGATGAACACGCGAGCGAACCAGGCGGTCATTGCGATGACCGCCAGTTCCTCGATTCTCTTGGCCCGCCAGCCGCTGTCTCGCCAGCCACCGTCTCGCCAGGTCGGCGCCAGACTCACACCAGGTAAGGGTGAACCCCGTCGGGGTTGACTCCGTGGCGGGCAATGGCCTGGGCGACGACTTCGGCCTTGACTTCGCCGCTCGCGGCGAGCCCCGAGAGCACGGCGACGACAATGCTCGGCGCGTCGACTTCGAAGAACTGCCGCAACGCTTCGCGGGTGTCGGAACGTCCCATGCCATCGGTGCCGAGCGGGATGAACATCTTGCCGGGCAGGAAGCGGGCGACCTGCTCAGGCACGATTTTCATGAAGTCGGTGACGGCGATGACCGGGCCGGGCGCGTCGGTGAGCAATTCGGTGATCCGCGGCGTGCGGGCCGGCGCCTCGGGATGCAGACGATTCCACCGCTCGACTTCGAGGGCATCTTCGCGCAACGTCTTGTACGACGGTGCCGACCACAATTCGATGCCGATGCCGTAGTCACGAGCGAGAATCTCGGCGGCCTCGCGGGCGGCGAGATGGGCGGAGCCCGAGAACAGGATCGTCGCCCGTTGCGTCGGTCCCTCGGGGGCTTCGGCCCAGCGGTAGAGACCGCCCATGATCTCATCGGCGATGCCGTCTCGATCGGGGATTGGCGGCATTGGGGAATTCTCGTTGTACAGCGTCAGGTAGTAAAAGACATCTTCCGGATTCGCGCCGTACATCCGCTCGAGGCCGCGCTGCACGATGATGGCGGTCTCGTAGGCGAACGCTGGGTCGTACGCCTGGCAGGGCGGCACCGTCGAGGCATGCACCAGCGAGTGACCGTCTTGATGCTGCAAGCCCTCGCCCATCAACGTCGTGCGCCCGGCCGTGGCGCCGAGCATGAACCCTCGGGTTC
>JANNNL010000585.1:0-2767 GCA_031398525.1 Actinomycetes bacterium
CGTCGGAGCTGTAGCTCGGCGACGACGTGAAGCAGTTGCCATTGGGGTATCTCAGCCCGGTGTTGATCGACGTTGCCCCATCGCTGCTCTGGATGCTCCAGCCGTAGGCCGCACATTTCTCTGCGTCGACCGACAAGCTCACGCTGCCATCACCATTTGGACTGGCCGAGATGACGTTGATATACGGCCGCGACCCGTCCGCGGCCACAGTCGTGGTGGTCGTCGTAGTCGTGATGGTGGTTGTTGTAGTCGCCGGTGTTGTTGCAGGGGCGAGGGTGGTTGTTGGGGGCGAATCGGTGACTGGAGGAGGAGGCGGTGCGGCAGGTGTGGAGAGCGGTAATGGCGCGGCGGTGGGCGGGGGGGTGACGGTGGAGATCGTCGGTGGGCTGGTCACCATGACCGTGGTCGTCGTCGGTGCCGGCCGAGTGATAGGAGGATTGCTCGGCAGGACGAGTGAAGCGGCCGTTGTGGCGGTTGGAGTGACCAAGCCCACGGGGCCGACCGGGCCGACCTGGGCGGTGGACTCGGACACCGCAGCTGCGGCGGCGACTCCGGCATCGATCACTTGAGGCAAATCGGCGGTCGTGGTCGCAGACTCGGGAGCGGCGACCTCGGGGGTGCCCGGTGTCGGCAACCGGCCCGGTCGGGATTCGACCTGAACGTCGTTGACCGCTGTCGTGGCGACCGTGAGCAGCGCCCCGATCGGCTGGTCCGCGCCAGGTGGCCCACTGAGGGCCAGGAAACCGAGGATCAACGCAGCGGCTGCGGCGCCTCCCCATAGTGCGAACTTTCGTCGACGTTCGCGGTTGGCGTCTGCGGTCAGTGCTCGCAGGACGTGATCGCGATCGCGGCGACCGACTGGTCCGGCCGTCGAAGGTATCGGCCGGATGACGTGCGTCGGGCGACTGGGTTGTGGCTTGGCCGGACGAGACGCGACCTCGCCCAACTCGGCGTTGAGCACGTCGTCGACTTCGCTCTGCAATTGAGCCCCGGTGACGAAGTCGGGACCCCACAAGACTCCGGAATCGGCGCCCAGCACATCGAGCTGACTGAGAAGATCGGCGATGGTCGGACGTTCTGCCGGGTTCCGCCGGAGACCGTGAGCCAGGGCATCGGCGAGGGCGGCGAATTCCGGCTCGGGCGGGTCGGTGGTCGTGCCCCTGGCGCCCGCCGGGAACGTGAGGCGGGGCACCTCTTCATTGAGCTTGCGCCGCAGTTGGGCATCAATGTTGTGGCCGGATCGTTTGAACGGGGCACGTCCGGCGACGCATTGGTACAACGTCGATGCGAGGCCGTACACGTCGCTTGCCGAAGTCGGCTGGTCACCAGCCAACACCTCGGGGGCGGCGTGCTCGACGCCCAGCACTCGAAGTGCTCCGGCCGCCCCGCCACCGTGGAGTTGGGCTGCGTAGTGGCAGAAGCCCCCGAGGGCCGTGATTCCAGCGCGGTCGATGAGCACGACGCCGGGGTGCACATGATGATGCACGATCTCGCGCACGTGGGCGGCCTGCAGGGCAGCGCCGATCGTTCGTCCGATGAGCAGTGTTTGGCCGAGGGAAACGAACTTCTCGGCGGCGAGATAGTCGCGTAGCGAACCGCCTTCGTGGGCGCGTTGCACCAGGTAGGACCGCCCACGCGAGGTCAGCCCGGAGGCAAAGGGAACGGTAGCGGTAAGATCGCCGCGCAGCGCCTTGACGGTAGCGCATTGGGCCGTGAACAACGCCAGGGCTTC
Organism: Actinomycetes bacterium; assembly: GCA_031398525.1. GTDB lineage: Bacteria > Actinomycetota > Acidimicrobiia > Acidimicrobiales > Ilumatobacteraceae > JANMJD01. The sequence continues at coordinate 1,733 of JANNNL010000585.1, forward strand.
GGTGCCGAGTTTGCCGATTCCGAGATCGACGATGACGGCCCGATGGGTAACGTGGTCGATGCCTAGCCATGACGCGGTGGCGTTGTTACGACCGAGTCGACGGACCAATGTGAAGCCATCGATGGCATCGGCGCGCGAATCGGCTCGTGCTACCTGGTTTCCCTCGCGTGCTTCTACCGACATCGCTCGACCTTTCGTAGCCGCGCTCACCGTTGAAGAGTGTACGCCCGGTGGTGTGCGCTGCCACCCACGGTAGGCAAGTCCTCCGGACTATATGAATTCCTGAGGAGCCCTGCGGGAGCGTTAAATTGCGGACAGTCGAACAACGCAACGTCGAGCCGATTCGACCGACCCGACTATCGGCAGAACGTGGACCTTCAGGCAACGTCTGCCTCGCCATCCGTTCGGAGGTGCGAACCTGGTGCCGTGTACTGACCTGTACCTCGGAACTTCGTAGTCCAGACGTCGACGGCGTCAGATCTCGACGACCGTCACGGTGGCTCCGCTCGTGAAGGCCCCGTCGCACAGGACTGACCATCCGCGGGTCTCTCCGGGCGGAAGCTCGAACACATAGGCGAGCTTTACCGCTCCATCAGGGCATCGGACGTCGGCTCGAACGGAGTGCTTCGCGGCAGAGCCGTTCGTCATCGTTCCAAGAAACGGTCGTGATACTGAACGACGGCCCGTACCCGGTGATCTGAGCATTGACCCCGGGAGCAATTACTGGGGCGCTGCCGGGGAAGTAGCCGGAGAGATCGACGAGGAGGTTGGCCGGCTTGTAGGTGTAGAGCTTGAACGTTCCGTCGGCAGCGACGGGGATGATGGCCGCGTTCGCCAGGGTCATGCCGTGGCCGGCGTTGATGATCGAGGTGTCGGGTCGTGGGCCACCCGTCCATGCCGTGACGTAGCCGCCCTCTCCTTCCGCATCCGTGATCGTGATGTTGACCGCAACGGCGACGGCGCCCGTGATTCCTGTAGTGACCGTGACTTCTCCACCTGCGGGGAGCTTCGCCCCGCTCCGTGTATTGAGCACGC
>JANNNL010000601.1:0-21605 GCA_031398525.1 Actinomycetes bacterium
CATGGTCTTCCTTGACGGACGACCGGGCAGCGTCGAGATCTACAACACGGCTGGACGCACTGGGTTGATCGACAACATGACGACCCAGACGACGATCCGGGCGCTCAACAAGCTGGAGTTCGCCTACGGTCTTGCCGCCCGCATGGCCGAGATGATCGGTGACTACAGCCCAGCCACGTTCGAGATGCTCGGCGAACTGCTCAGCTATGTCGAAGTCACCCGCAACGCCATCTTCACCTCGACCGAGCAGGGCTACGACATCGGCACCGGCGTGTGGTTCCCCGGCGGCCGGGCGCTCACCCCGATGCGTTCGTTGCTGGCGGTGTGGTTTCCCCGGGTGAACGAGATCATCACGATGATCGGCAGCCACAACCTGCTCGTCACCCCCAGCCGGGCTCAACTCGACGACCCCGAGATGCGCCCACTGATCGACGAGTTCATGTTCGGCGCCGATGGCACCGACGCCGAGGAGCGCGCGGCGGTCTTCCGTCTGGCCTGGGACTTCGTCGGATCGCAGCTCGGCGGCCGCAACGCGCTGTACGAGCGGTTCTACCTCACCTCGGCGGCGCGCAACCGGATGTTGAGCCACATGGCCAACTTCGACCGCAGCCGCCCCAACGCCCTCGTCGACAGCATCCTCGCGGCTGGCCGCGCCGCGTCGGGCGGCTGACCGGCCCGCACGCCGGACAACGACGCGCCTGCACCGTTTCTGCACAAGATCAGCGCGAGGTGCTCACCACTGGAGCGGGATAGTTCCGTAGGGTGACCGGCGTGGCGAATGTGTTGGTGGTCGACGATGACATCGACATCGCCGATGCCGTGGCCGCCCGACTCCGGGCCGACGGTCACGCCGTCGAGGTAGTTCATCGTGGCGACACGGCGCTTACCAGCGCTGGAGCGTCACCCTTCGACCTGGTCGTACTCGACCTAACGCTGCCCGGCCTCGACGGAATCGAGGTCTGCCGCCGGTTGCAGGCGGGCCGGGCCATACCGGTGCTGATGCTCACCGCTCGTGACGACGAGGCCGACCTGTTGCTGGGGCTTGAAGTGGGTGCCGATGACTACCTGACCAAGCCATTCAGCCCCCGTGAACTCAGCGCTCGAGTCCGGGCCCTCCTACGTCGAGTCGAACGGGAACGTGGCCCCTCCAGCGAGGCTGTGACCGTCCTGACCAGGGGTGATCTCGTCATCGACGCCGAGCGACGGGTGGTCACCCGGGCCGGAGCGACATGCACGCTCACGGCGACGGAGTTCGATCTGGTGGTCGTCCTGGCCGCCCGACCCGGGGTGGTCCACAGCCGTTTGGAACTGCTCACCGAGGTCTGGGGATACCGCGATGGCAGTGGTACCCGCACCGTCGACTCGCACATCCGGGCGGTGCGCCGCAAGCTTGGCGACGACGCGATCCGCACCGTCCACGGCGTTGGCTACGCCTTTGGGATCGAGGGGTGATGCGGCGATGAGTGCGCCTCGTCCGCTCGACCGACTGCGGTCGATCAAGGTCAAGCTTGCCGTCGTGATCGTCGGGGCCGTAGTGGCCTCGCTGTGGGCAGTGATCTTCGGTTGGCAGGTCGGTATTCGTCCGCGCTGGCTCGTCTTGATCACCGGGGTCACCGCGTTAGCGATGATCCAGTTCCTCGCCCACGGGATGACCCGACCGTTGCGCGACATGGTGCGGGCCACCCAGGCCATGGCGAGCGGTGACTACTCCGGCCGGGTCAACACCCGGTCGCGCGACGAGGTTGGGGAGTTGGCCGCCGCGTTCAACTTGATGAGCGCCCGACTCGCCGAGGTCGACGCCGAGCGAAGGGTGTTGATCGCCAACGTTTCCCACGAGCTGCGTACCCCGTTGGCAGGGGCCCGAGCTCGCTTGGAAAACATCGTCGACGGAGTCGAGCCCGCCACCCCCGACCAACTCGCCGCCGTGCTGCACTCGCTAGAGCGCATGGGCCGTCTTGTCGACGACCTGCTCGACCTCTCTCGACTTGAGGCCGGCGTCGTTCCACTCAACCGCGAGACGCTGATCGTGCGCGATCTCGTCGATGCGGTGGCCGAGGAGATGACCCTCGCCGAGCCGGGACTGGACCTCCGGGTCGACGTGCCGGCGGCCCTCGCCGTCGATGCCGATCCCGAGCGGTTGCACCAGGTGCTCAGCAACCTCTTGGCCAACGCCGCCCGCCATGGTGGCGGTCCTGTCAACGTCATCGCCACCGCAATTCCGGGGCGGGTCCGGTTGGAAGTCGCCGACCGCGGGGCAGGGCTCGATGAGGCCCAGCGAGCGGCGGTCTTCGATCGCTACCAACGCGCGGGCGCGACCACGGGCGGCGCAGGGCTCGGTCTGGCCATCGCCCGATGGGTGGTCGAACTGCACGGCGGCTCGATCCGCCTCGAACCGAATACCCCAAGCGGCCTGCGCTCGATCGTCGAACTCCCCGACCGCCCTGCTCCCTAGCGGACGCCGCCGCGCACCCACGCCACGACCTTCGTCGTGCGCGCCTCGAATGCCGAACTCACCACTTCGAGCTCGTCACGTCGAACTCATCAGGAGGAACCTATGGACCACAACCCACTCTGCTCGACCCAGCGAGACTTGACGTTGCCCTGCGCCCGACGGCTGCGAGCGGAAGCGGCACGCCGCTGGCTCGGCCAGCCCTCGCCGATGTCGTGGATCGATCGAGCGATGGCGATTGCTCCGCCCGACGAGGAACCGGTCGACGAGGAACCGGCCGTTCCCGCCTCCACCGCCGAGGCGACAGCGTGAGTGAGGTTCTGGAACTCCCCGAAGGTGCCCCGTTGCCCCCTCCACCGGCTGATCACAGCCTCACACCCCACTTCTCGACTCAGCCCGCACTGGAGCCAGCCCGAGTAGCCACACCGGTGTCACTCACCGGGGCCGTAATTGCGGGCATCGCCTTCGATCTCGTCACGCGTTCGCGAGTCGGAATCGGCGCAGCGATCATGCCAGTACTGATCGCCGGCCTGCTCGTCGTCACGCGGTCGCTTCCCAACCGGGACGCTCGCTGGCTAGTCGTCGCGGCCACGGCCATCTCCCCGTGGCTCGCCGTGCGCACCAATCCGACAACGGTGGCGCTCGACCTGCTCGCCGCGTCGGGCCTCATTCTCGTTGCCGCCTCGATTGGTCGGTCCCAGCGGCTGCTGTCGATGCCGAGAACCGCATGGCTCTGGGCGATTGCCAGCCTGGTCGAAAGCTCGGTGCTGGTCATCCCCTTCGTCGGTCGGGCCATCGGCCGTCTCGTCGGACGTTCCGGCGCGTCGGCTCACCGGCGAGCCGTGGGACGCGGATTGTTGTTCGCCCTTCCGGGTTTGATCGCCGTTGTCGGGCTCTTGGCCAGCGCCGATGCCGCATTCGCGTCACTGTTCCAGTGGTGGGGCGCCGACCGTGTTGGGCATGTGGTGGTGGCCAGCATCGGTGCCCTGCTGTTCGCCGTGCTCGCCCGCTGTGCAACCGAGCCGTCATCGTCCCACTCAGTGCGGACGCCCCGGTCGCTCGGCCGAGCGGAAGCGACCACGATCGTTGCCGCCTACGTCGTCGTGTATGCGGCGTTCGTCGCCAGTCGCCTGCTCGACGTCACGCCCGCCGCAACGGCCCAGCAGATCTCCGACGCAGCGCGCGCTGGCTTCTTCCAGTTGGTCGTGGTCGCTGCGATCACCCTGGTGATGCTCGTGTGGGTACGAGCGAGGGCCCCGATGGGTGGGGGCTTGCGACTGTTGATCGTTGCTGCGGCGGGCTTGACCGTGACGATCGTGATCATCGCCGTGCACCGATTGGCCGTCTACCGCTCGGCCTACGGATTGACCGAGCTGCGGCTCGGCACCACCTGGTTCAGTTGGTGGCTCGGGCTGCTGTTTGTCCTCGTCGCCGCCTCGACCGTTGTCCACCTCGGTCGGCGGCGCTGGGCGGCTGTGGTGCTGCTCACCGCCCTGGGCTGGCTCGTCGGGTGGAACGTTGTCAACTCCGACGCGGTCATCGCCCAAGCCAACATCCGCCGGGTTCCGGCCCCATCGGCAACCGAGTCCTCCGCCCGCGATGGACGAGACATCTACGACAGCGAGCTCACGCTCCGCCTGTCGCCCGACGCGGTGCCGACAGTCATCGAGTACTTCGACAAGATCCCCGCCGGGCAACAGACGGCGGTTCGATCCTGGTTATGCCGCGAGTCGTCGTTCGATACTGCGGGGCTCGGCTGGAACCTGGGTTCGGCCCGCGCCGAGGCGGCCCGGGCCGAGTTATGTCGAGACGAGTGATAAATCGTCGGTCGTCGATCCATCCTGGCGTCGGGATCGTCTCGGTCCAGTCGATCTCGGACCGTCGGCTGCATTCCTCAGGATGATTAGGGTTGGGGCGATGACGGACGTCCGCCTTCCCCTGCCAGGCTCGGCGCGCTGCCCGGCACCCAGCACTCGCGAGCTGCTGCTGCGCGACCGTGGGGGTGCCCCCGAGGCACTACTCGAGGAGTCGTACGAGTTCCTCGGCAGCGACAACCTGCCGTATGAGGCCTACACCTCGCCGGCAATCGCCCAACTCGAACTCAACCGGGTTTTCGCCCGCACCTGGCAGTGGGCGTGCCGCGAGGAGCACCTGCCCGCGATCGGGAGCTACTCGATCTACGACATCGGCTACCGCTCGGCGATCGTCGTCCGCACCGAGGACGGCTCGATCAAGGCGTACGACAACTTCTGCCAGCACCGCGGCACCCAACTGAAGCCGTCGGGAACCACCGGCCAGACCACGAAGTTTCGCTGCACGTTCCATGGTTGGACGTGGGACCTACAGGGCAAACTTGACGATCTGCCCTGTCGTTGGGACTTTCCCCACGTCGACGATGCACCCCTGCCGACCGTGCGGGTCGGGCTGTGGGGTGGGTTCGTCTTCGTCAACTTCGACGACGACGCCGCACCGTTGGAGGAGTATCTCGGCGTCCTCCCCCGCCATTTCGCCAACTGGGATCTGGCCGATCGCTACATCGAGGTTCACGCTCGCAAGCGCCTGCCGGCCAACTGGAAGGCGTCGATGGCGGCTTTCCTCGAGGCCTACCACGTGCTCGAAACCCACTCCGAAGCGTTGCGAACCACCGGCGACGCCAACGCCCAATACGACGTGTTCGGCGACAACGTCACCCGCTTCATCCACACCGTCGGAACCAAGAGCCCGCACATCCAGCGGGAATACACCGAACAACAACTGCTCGATTTGTTGATGGCCCGCAAGCTGCCCAACGCTGCGGACCGCCCGCAGGTACCCGAGGGGTTGACGGCCCGCGACGTATACGCCGGCTACCTACAACGCAACATGACGGAGCGCTTCGGGCGGGACTTTTCGCATCTGTCGAACAGCGAGACGATGGATTCCATCGAGTACTTCGTGTTCCCCAACGCCTTCTTCTTCCCGGGGTTGCAGCTCTCGATGGTCTACCGCTTCCGCCCCGACCCCGTTGATCCAGACTTCTGCACGTTCGACCTGCTGATCCTCCGCCCGAACCCACCCGACGGACCACCGCCTGCTCCGCCCGAACCGTTCGATCTCGATGTCGATGACAGCTACAATCTGACCCCGGGCATCGACCAGGGCCTCGCCTACGTCTACGACCAGGACACCAGCAACCTCGCCGCCCAAACCCGCGGGTTCAAAGGGGGACGCAAGCGTGGCGAGACCCTCGGCAACTACCAGGAGATCCGCACCCGCCACCTCCACGCGATGATCAACCGCTACCTCGCTACGCCCTGACTCTGCCGGTTCGGCCAGTTTGAGAGCCGCGTTCAGTCGAGCGTCACCGTCCACGAGTACCAGCCGTCGCCCAGTGTCGAGAACGAGCTGACGCCAAGATCGCCGAGGACAAAGTCGATCGTTCCGCCCGTCGGAGGGTAGGCAAAGCCACCGGTTGCAGCGAAGCCCAAGCCCTCGATTGCGATGAACACGTTCTCGCCTGCCTGGTAGCCGGCGAGGGCCGTGTACGAGCCGATCCGGCGGGGAACCGGGAAACCGGCCCAGTCGTCGACGGTGCCACGATGGCCACAACGGGGGCGATCAGCCAGCGCCAACCATCTCGCCCACGAGTCGGAGTCGCGTAGTGGATGCACCGCACGAGCCACATCAAACCCATGAACAGGACAATCGGAGCCGCGAGCAACCCGATCCGGAGAGCAGCCGGAACCAACTCGACCCACATCAGCACCATCATCAAGACGACGAGCGTGCCGTGCCACAGTTGACAAGGCCCTGCTTCGCGAGCGGCGCGCTCAACGAGGTGTGGCCCGAGACCGCCGATGCACACAGTCGAGGCCGAAAGTGTCTACATGTCGATGGCGTGGCGGGTGGTTTCGATCAGTTCGGCGAACTCGTCGAGATCGGCGTCGCCGAGCGAGGCGAAGGCGGGAGCAACGATTTTCGAGGTCAGCCGCTCAGCGTCCATCCGCGCCTCGCGTACTTCGGCTGGGTCACGGAATGGCCCGGCCCATCCGAGATGGCCCGCCCACTCCGGGCCCCCACGCGGCGGCGGAGCAGGCGAGGCAAGCACGGCGTCGAGCGGGGTGATCCCGCAGGCCAGCACGGCGGCGATGTGGGCACCACCGCGCATCTCGCGCAGTACGTGACCGGTCAGGGCGACCCGGGCGCCGACGTCGGACGGCTGGGGCATCGCCCGCCACCCGGCGAACACCGATCCGATTGCGGGGTCGGCGGCGTCGATGACCCGGCGGCCCAACTGGTCGAGACGCTCCATGCGGACCGGGTCGAATCGCGCCAACTCCGCCGTCCCCCACTCGGCACACAGCCCGGCATACTGGGCGGCGACCTGACGGTGGGTGAGCCCCGCCGGAAGTGAATCCCAGGCGGCACGCACGTGGTCCGGACCGATGAAGCCGAGGCCCCCGGCAGCCACGAGGGCGTCGGCGTCGCCGATCACCCCGGCCCGCCCGACGACCCACAGGTCGTTGCCGTTGCGCATTCCCAGTTCGGCGGCCTTCGCATTGACCCCCGGCCCCATCATCCACCCACGGACGAACTGCTGAATCGGCTTCAGCACTCGTTCGACCTGTTCAGCGACTGTTTTCGACATCACTCACTCCTTGCGACAACCGAGACCCAGCGAACGTTAGGCGGTGGCTACTCGCCCGACTTAACCACGAGCGGCGGTATCCACGACACTGCACCACTCGACTAATCCGGCGAGGTGTTCCTCGGAGTTGGCGTAACCGCCGCCCATCGTCGACACGCGCAGGTGAGTCGCTCCAAGCGCCCGGAACGCGGCGGCAGTATCGACCCACTTCTGACGGTCATCGGTCGCCGTGATACGCATGCCGCACTCGACACCCAAGGCCAACGGGTCACGGCCGGCCGCCACGGCGTAGCCACGCAACCGACCGATCGCGTCGGCAAGTTCCTCGCCCGGGGGGAGTTGCGGCATCCAACCGTCGGCCAGACGGCCCGTTCGTTCCAACACCTTCTCGACCAACTTGCCGACGAACGAACCCATCCAAATCGGGATCGGCCGCTGGGTCGGCAGCGGGTTGATCCCGATGCGGTCGAGGTGGTGCCATTGGCCCTCGAAGGTGACCAGTTCCTCGGTCCACAGGGCTCGCATCACCGCCACCTGCTCCTCCATGCGACGGCCGCGATTGGTGAAGTCCTCGTTGAGCGCTTCGTACTCCATCCAATTGCGGCCGATACCGACCCCGAGGCGCAGTCGGCCCCCGGTGAGCAGATCAAGTTCAGCCGCCTGTTTGGCGAGCAGCACCGTCTGACGCTGCGTCGAGATGATGATCGAGGTGACAAGTTCGAGCGTTGTCGTCATGGCTCCGAGATAGGCGAGCAGCACCAGCGGCTCGTGGCACGGCACCTCGTAGGTGTTGACCTTTTCACCCGGTCGCTGCCGGGCAGGATGACCCCCGACCACGTGGTCGTTGGTCAGGAAGGCGTCGAACCCGGCCCCTTCGAGCGTTTGGGCCATTTCCCGCAGAAACCCCGGGTCATTCCCCAAATCGGAATCACTGAACATTGCCCCCAAGCGCATCTGCGCAAGATACTTCACCCCGTGGGCACCGTTCGGATCTGCGTTCTCCACGTCGGAACGGTTTCTACGACGCGTCAACGACCTGCAAATCGGTGCGGACGAAGTCGTTGCCGATACAGAGAAGTGGGACCCCAAACTGCCGGGCGACGGCGTAGGAGAAACAGTCTCCGTAGTTCAGCGCGGCCGGATGTCGTCCCTTTCCAAATCTGGTCCATGCGTCGTGGACTACCGAGGCGGTCTGGTCGTCAACCGGGATGGTCACGACATTCGCCAAGTCGAGAATTGCCTGCGCCACCTCGGCTGCTGAAGGCCCGCGCCGTCCGACGGCAACCATCATCAACTCAGCAACCGTCGCTGCCGAGATGACCGGACCCTCCGACTGAAGCAACGCCTCGTGCACCCGTCTGGATGACGGTTCGCCCAAGACCATCGACATGATTGCCGACGTATCGATCGCCAAATCGGCCGGTGCCGGACGACACAGCGTCACGTGGGCAAACCATCGGAGCCATACCCAAGGATCTCGTCCTCAGTCCGATCGTCGATGACCGGAAGGCGACAAAAGTGTTCGATCGCAGCCCAGAGAGGGTCGGTCCTGAGGTCGCTGCCCGCAAAGTGGCACCGACGCCGCTCACGGTGGAGCCGCTCGCGAACAGACACGATCACCGCCTCGGTGAGGGACTCGCGCGTCAGCGCAGTCAGCTCGCGCAGCAACAGATCGGCCTCGTCATTCTTGATGCTGAACGCCATCTTCTAGAATCTATCACGACATTCTAGAATCGCACCTGGAATCGACTCAGGCCGTCTGGAACACCAACTCGCCGGTGCGGCTGGGATAGCCACCGCGGACCGCGCCCGGGCGGGTGTCACCGAAGAACGGGGCGAAGCTCTCGGGGAGGGCGCGGCCATTGGGCAGGCTGAGCCAGATGCGCAACAGGTGCCGTTGCAACGCCGGGTCGTCGTGGTCGGTGAACTCGGTACGCATGTGCAGCATCGTCTGGTTGTTGGCGAACCACATCGTGCCGGCCGGGAAGCGGCGCTCGACCCACATTCCCTCCTCGGCGGCCACCGATCCGACCAGTTCGACGGCCTCGATCTCGGTGTCACTCATTGGTGGCGCACCAACGTTGCGAGCGGCGCAGGTGATGTTGGTGCGCACGTAGGCGATGGTCATGTCGTCGCCGATGCGCCCGAAGACCGGCAGGTCGTACCACGGCTGGGCGCCCACCGGCTCGTTGTTCTGCCAGCTCACCGTGAATGGCTCATACAGCCGGGTGAGCAACTCAGGCCGCCGCTTCAGGATCTCGTTGTGGACCGCCACCGCACTACAGATCCGTGACACGCCACCAGTCGCCCCTTGGCGCAGCACGAACAGCCCGGTGACATCGGACGCGTCGCAGTGGAAGCCGAGTTCGACGTTCGAGGTATAGCCGCGGCCGATCTTGCCGGTGATGCCGGTGCCCAGGTCGCGTACGTCGCCGATGAGGTCACCCCGCCAGCTTTGGCCGACCGCGGTGCCGACGTGGAGGTTGATCCCCCACCAGATCGCCCGCAGCTCGTCGATGTCGTATCGCTCCACCGGGAAACCCTCGAAGGCCATCACTCCCCGACCGTCGATCAGCCGCCGCTGCAGGTCGGCGACCGTCGCGCCGAACGCGCCGATCGGAAAATCGGCCGTCGTCATGGCCGTCAGATCGAGAGTCGGGTTGATTCGACGGGCGTGATCGAGGGCGCCGCCAATCGCTTCGATCTCGGCGTCGGTGAACACCCGGTGCCAGTCGTCCTCGGCGAGCAGATCGGCGGCCCGCCAGTCGGCTGGTCCGGGGACGGGTTCCAACGCGTCTACAGAATTTCCCATCGGTTCATCGTGACAGAACGCGCCAGTGGACGACCGCTTCCGCTACGGGCGAAGATGGTGCTTCACCACGGCAAGGGGACTGCGCTGATGAACCGGATGATCTCGGTCGACGACCACATCGATCTGCCGTACCTACCCGCAGACCTGTGGACATCTCGGCTGCCCGCCGGGCTCGCCGAGCAGGGCCCCCATGTCGTCGAGGTCGCCGATGGCAGCTCGGAGTGGCGATGTGGCGATGCCAGCTGGGGTCGCTGGGCGGGGGGTCGGCCGTCGTCGGTAAAGCGGTCGTACCAGACGGCGCTGGAACGGGCCGGGCTCGAAAACCCGGGCGAGCTCCGACCGACAACCGCCGATCTGCGGCTGCTCGACATGGACCGCGATGGCATCGACGCCACCGTGATGTATGGCCCGGTGGCAGCGATCGACATCGCCGAGCCCAAGCTTCGCCTCGCCGCCTACCGGGCCTACAACGACTGGCTGCGGGAGTTCTGCTCGCACGATCCCAAGCGGCTGATCGGGGTGGCGATGGTGCCCGCCGACGACCCGATCGGCGCAACAGCCGAGTTGCGCCGCTTGGCCACACTCGGTGACGTGCCCCAGGTCAGCATGCATATCGACCGGGTCACCTCACCGATCTACACCGAGGCATGGACCGAGTTCTGGGATGTGATCAACGAGTCGGGCATCATCGCCTCGTTCCATCTGGTGCTCAGCAAAGCAATGCTCACAGGGCTGACCGACCGCGCCTATGGCATCTTCGAGACGAGCAAGGGATTCATCAATCAGTTCCTCGACCCGATCGTCGGCATGCTCGGCCGAGGCGTGTTGGAGCAGCGGCCGAACGTGAAACTGGTGCTCGCCGAGAGCGGGCTGGCGTGGGTGCCATGGGTCGTCCAAGAGATGGACTACCGCTACCAGCGGCTGCTGTCGATGGGCTCATATTGGGAGTCTCGTGGTGGAATCGGGCTGACCATGCCCCCCAGCGAGGTGTTCCGTCGCCAGGTCTGGCTCACGTTCCAAGACGACGCCGTCGGCCTCGACCTGCTACTGCACTATGGCCCCGACAAGGTGATGTGGGCCTGCGACTATCCGCACCCCGACTCCACCTTCCCCGAGTCTCAAGCCGTCGTCGAACGCCTCACCGGGCATATGCCTCCCGACGATCAACGTCGACTCGTCCACGACAACGCCGCGGCCCTCTACGGGCTGTAGCCGCCCAGACAGCCGCTCTGCCCGCTCCCCGCTCGCTCGCTACTCGAGGCCGAAGCGGAGCTTGGTCAGCCGTTCCGCCCAGCGGTCGTAGAACAGCGTGATGTGGGTGAGCAGCGTTGACATGTCACGGAAGTAGCGGTTCATCTGCGTATCCGGCTTCATCGACGACGTACCGGCGGTGCGGAACATGATCGTGGTCGCCTCATCGGCAAGCTTGATGCAGCGTTGGCTGATCACCCCGAGCCGCCAACTGGTCTCGGCATCGAACATGCCCGGGTGGGTCAGCTCTCGCTCGCACGCCTCCATGTATTGGCCGGCGCCGCCGACCAGCGCGGCCCGCGCGGTTTCCAACAACGCCACCGCCTCGCCGTAGTACACCTGATAGCCGCGGTCGTCGATGCGCTTGGTGGTGCCCCGGGGGATGACCCCGTTGCGCAATGTCTGCTCGTACGCGTCGAGCACCCCGAACCCCATGCCGACCGCCACCGATGAAATCTCGGTCATCAAGATGTTGAAGCTCGGGCCGATGTGCATTGGGTTGGCCAAGAATCGCTCCTCGACCGGTGTCACCTCGCCCATCACAGCCATTGGATCGAGGGCCCGGTCGGCGGCGATGAACTGGTCGACGACCACGGTGCGATGCGAGCCGGTGCCCTGCATGCCGAGCATGTCCCAGTTGCGCTCAATGTCGTATTGGCTGCGGTCGAGCACCACGAGTAACTGTTGCTCGAGGCCCGGCTGCCCGGTGCCCTCGACGCGCACAAAGCCCATGAAGTGCGTCGAGACGTCGATGCCCGAGGAGTTGTCGAACGTCCCATCGATCACATAGCCACCCTCGACCGGCCGCGCCCACGCATTGATCTGCCCCTCGACCAACGGGGCGCGGCAGTCTCCATCAGGCCCGTACACCTCGGTCTGCACCCGGTCGGCGTACTTGCCCAAGACATGGATGTGGCCGGCGGTGAATGCCACCCCCCACCCGGTTGACGGACAACCCGACGCGATCTCGACCATCACCCGGGCGAACGTCGGCAGGTCGAAGTCGTAGCCACCGAACTCGGCGGGTTGCAACAGCCGGTAAAAGCCGGCGTCGAGCACTCGGGCATTCGCCTCGGGCAACATTCGGTTGGCGGCCTCGGTCTCCGCCTGACGCTCGCGAAGCAGCGACCTCAGGGCGACGGCGTCGGCAAGCATCGCGGCGGGTGTCAGCCCTGGTCGGGGTGCAGAAATCTCCGTCAGCACATGTGCTCCTTCTTAGCGCCGCAGCGCCTCGGCACTACTACGATTTGAGTATCGACGACACGACTACCAGCGCGCCATCCGACACCGGTCGACGAGAGCGCAACAAGGCAGACAAGTGGGAACGCATCCTGCGTGCCGCCGCCAAGCTGTTCAACGAGCGCGGTTTTGCGGCCACCACGACGACCGAGGTGGCCAAGGCCGCCGGCATCGGCACGGGCACCTTGTTTCTCTACGTGCGTACCAAGGAAGAGTTGTTCGTCGAGGTCTTCCGCACCGACGTCGGACGAGCGTGGGACGAGGCCTTCGCCGGGGTCGACCCTGACGCATCGCTGCTCGATCAACTCTGCGGCGCGTTTTTCGCCGTGGTCGAGCACCACGATCACAACCCCGGGCTGGTCAAGGCGTTCCTCACCGAACTGCATCTGCTGCCCGACGAGATGCGCAGCGATGCCCGGGTGTTCATGCGCGGCTACATGGCCCGGCTGCAACAGTTCCTCGCCGATGCTCAAACCCGTCGACAACTCGACGGGTTTGTCAACGTGAGGGTGCTGTCGCACAACCTGTTCGCCGTGTACCAGTGGCATCTGCAGTTGCACGTCGCCGGGCACTCCACACGCCAGGAATGCCTCGACGATCTGCGCGCCGCGTTCGAGCTCCAAGTCGAGCATCTCAGCGTGCCGCAGCTGTAGGAGCGGCGCGATCAGACTGCGGTGTCGCTGTTTGTACCGAGGTACAGGTCACGAAGTTGATCGGGGTTCTCGCTGAGCGCGGATGCCGGCCCTTCGTAAGCAACCTTCCCGTGCACGAGCACGCTCACCCGATCACCGATCGACAACGCCAGCGCGGCGAACTGCTCGACCAAGAGCACGCCGACGCCCTCGTCGGCGAGGCGACGAACTACCGGAATCAGCCGCTTGATCACCGTCGGGGCCAAGCCGAGCGACATCTCGTCGAGCATCAGCACCTCAGGTTGGTTGATCAACGCCCGGGAGATGACGAGCATCTGCTGCTCGCCGCCCGACAAAAGTCCGGCCCGAGCCGTGCGTCGCTTCTCGAGCTCGGGGAACAGTTCGAATCCGCGTTCGATACGGGACCGGGGCGCGCACACCAGAAAATTCTCTTCGACGGTGAGGTCGGGGAAGATCGACCGTCCCTGTTCGACATGGGCGAGCCCGGCCTGGGCTCGCTGGTGCCGTGCGGCCTTGGTGAGGTCGCGGCCATTGAGGACGATTGAGCCACCATGCGTCGGGATCACCCCCGACAGCGCTTCGAGCAGCGTGGTCTTCCCCGCCCCATTTGCACCGAGCAGCACCGTGACTTCTCCCGCGGGGACGGCCAAGCTCACTCCGCGGACGATGGTCGAACCCGACCGTTGCACGACAAGGTCCGATACCTGCAGTGCGCTCCCACTCCCGCTCATTGCAGCGCCCCTTCGACGTCGACGCCAACCTCGTGTTCGATCTCTTCACCCAGGTAGGCTCGGGCGACGATGGGGTTGGAGAGCACCTCGTTCGGAGTTCCGTGGGCAATCACCACACCGAAGTCGATGACCGTGATCTCTGAGCAGACCTCGGCGACCAACTCGACGTTGTGCTCGATGAGCAACACGGAACAACCGAACCGGGCCGGAATCTCCTTGATGTGCTGACCGAGCAATGCGCTCTGCTCCGCCCCCAGGCCGGCCGCCGGCTCGTCGAGGAAGACCACCTGCGGTCGACTGGCCAGCGATGCGGCTACCTCGAGGATACGCCGAGTACCGACGTCGATGAGGCTGATCGGCTCGTCGGCCGGCGGTAGCTGAAAGAACCCGAGGAGCTGTTCCAACTCGTCCGCGGGCAACGGCTTGGCGACCGACAGATTGATGTACTGCCCGACGGTGAGCTCGGGGATTGCCCGTCCCTGCTGGAACGTCCTACGCAGCCCGGCGCGGGCCCGGTTCGTCGCGCTCATCGCATCGAACGGGCGCCCATTGAGCACCACATCGCCGTTGTAGTTGGTGACGAAGCCACAGACCGCATCGACGAGGGTGGACTTGCCCGCCCCGTTCGGCCCGATCACTCCAACCACCGTTTGGGCCGGGACCTTGACGTTCACTTCGGACAATGCGGTCAGGGCGCCGTACCGCACCGTCAGGTTTCGAATATCGAGAATCGCGGCACCACCCGCGGCTATCGCGGTCGCAGCAACTTCGGGGGGTGGTTCAGGGGTGGGCCGGGTCGAGTGTTGTGGCCGACGCCACGGGAAGCCCGCCGAGATGCCACCACCCCCTTGCGAGAGGGCCTGGATGGCACCAAGGCCGAACAGGATCTGGGGATACTCGGTGGCCCAACCGTTGCGGTCGAAGATCTCGGGAATGACTGAGGCGAGCAATCCGGCCAGGACAGCCCCCGACAGGCTCTGGGCACCGACCATTACGGCCGACGCAACGAGCACCATGGAAGCGACCGGCAAGAAGGTCGCCTCACTGATCGATCCCTTGTACTGACCCATGAACAGCCCGCCGGCGATTCCGGCCAGCACGGCCGAGACAACGAATGCGTTGACCTTGACCATCGGCACCGACAGTCCGGCTCCGGCGGTCGCCCGTTCGCTGGATCGCACGGCCCGCCAGGCGAGACCGTTGCGCCGGCGTCCGTACCACTCCAAGGCCAGACCACAGGCGACCAGCACCATGAAGCACAGCAGGAAGTACATCCGGTCGGATTGGAATCCGATGGGGCGAGCGCCCCGGTTTTTGTCGTCCTGCGAGCCGGGGAACTTGTGCGACCCGAACACCCCAACGACAGCCGCCGCAAAAGTCAGCGTGACGATCGCCAGATTGACCCCCCGCAGGCGCACGGCGAGGCCACCAACCAGAATGCCGAACGGAATGACGGCGATCGCCCCGATCAGAACGTTGACGAAGAACGGCAGCGAGGCGTGCACGACGAGCCACGCGTTGACCCAAGCGCTGATCCCGACGAACGAGACGGCGCAGAGCGACAGCAGTCCCGCCCGACCAAAAAGCATCCCGGCCGAGAGTGCAATGAGACCTTGGACCGCGGCGGTGATCGCCACGGCAGCCCAGGTTGAACCGATGAAGCCCACGTTGCCCGGGGCCAACACGCCAAGCAGCGCGACCACGACCAGCAGGATCGTGGGAACCATCAGGCGACGGTGGTCGCCGAGGCGTTCAGCGAGATTCATTCCACGTCTCCTTGCGTTGTGACCAGAGCAAGGCCAGCGTGACCATCACGAACGACAGCGCCGGTCGGTAGTCGCCGATGCCCAACTTCTCGCCCCGGTCCCACATCGGAGCGACCGACTCGATCATGCCGATGGCGATACCACCGACGACCGTGAGCAGGAAGCTGCGCATCGATCCGATGATCGCCGCCGCCAGCCCAGGCACGATCAAAAAGGCCATGTTCGGAATGCTGCGACGACTCGGCGCCGTTATCACAATCGCCGCGGTCGTCAAGACGCCGGTGAGCGTCCAAACGAACACGACGTAGCGGGAGGTTCTTACTCCCATCAGTTCGGCCGTGACCGGCCGACCCGACACCGCGCGAAGAATCACGCCGACACGGGTGCGGCCGAGCACGAGCCAGACCACCAGCGCAATCACGATCGCCCCCAGGAACGAGGCGATCGTCGCGCCGGTGACGGTGACCGTACCGATCTTGAACTTCACCGAACTGAACAGCCGTGGAAACAGACGCTGGGTGTCGTGGAAAATTCGAGTGGTGATTCCAAAGAAACTGAGCGCCATGCCGATGGTCACGGTTGATCGCACCAGCACGCTGGCGTTGCTGAACAACCGAGACATGACCCAACCCTGGACGGCCGAGATGAAGCCACCCATCACCAGTGCGGCGACGATGGCAAGCCATTGATTCCAGCCGTGAGCGATGAATTCGCTCATCACGTACACCGCGAGAACCGCGGAGAACGTCTGGGAGAAGTTGATCACTGCGCCAACCCGGAAGGAGAGGACGAGACACACCCCAATGAGTGCGTACACGCCCCCTCCCGCCAAACCAGCGACCGCAAGGTCGAGCATCAGTTGTCAGTTCTGTGGAGCCGTCACGGATTCCGGTGGATCAGCGGGGCGGCCAGAAGACCCAGTCGGACACCGTGACGAACTGGCCGTCCTTGATGCCGACGATCTTCGACGCCACGTTGGCCTGAGCACCACCGAGGTACGGAGTCCACTTGAACGGCTCACCGAGCATCGGGGTGGCGTAGTTGACGGCCTTGATCGCGGCGGTGACCGACTCGCGGGTGTAGTCGCCCTTCACCGTCTTGAGAGCCTCGACCATCACCTTGGCGGCGAGGTAGCCACCCTGAGCGAAGCTGGTCTCGCCCAAGCCCGCGCTCTTCATCAGGGCCTTGAACTCGACCATGTCGGGCGAGGTGTCGGCGGCATCGGTGTACGGAGCGAACTCGGAGTTGACGACCCAACCCTCGGCAGCCTTGCCCAGCTTGGCGAGCATGTCGATCGAGTAGCCCGACGTGAGCATGGCGTACTTGATCTTGCCATCGGTCAAGCCCTGGGCCTCAGCGATACCGGCGTAGGCGATGTAGTTGGGCTCGGTGTAGCCCAACATCACACCGTCGCAGTTCTTGCCCTTGGTGACCGCAGCGGTCAGGTCTTCGTTGGGCTCCGACAAGATGAGTTCGACGGTCATGCCCATCTCCTTCTCCCACATCGGCTTGAAGACATCGACGAAGATCGGGGTGAGACCAATGTTGAGCGACGAGAAGCACGGCTTCTTGACGCCCTGCTCCTTCACCATGTACGTGAGGCCCATCATGATGCCGAGGAACGGACCGGTGTTGAGCGACGCCACGTTGCCGGCGTCTGGCCCACACGCGTTGACGCCGGCGACCGACAAGATGTTCTTTTCGGCGTAGTACTTCGCGTTCGTCGTGCAGTCGACGATCGAGCCACCGCCGACCATCGCCAGGACGTTCTTCTCTTCGACGAGCTTCTTCGCCCCCGTGGCGGCCTTCTCGGGAACGTCGCCGTCATCCTCGGTGAGGAACTCGATCGGGTGACCGTTGACGCCGCCTTCGGCGTTGATCTTCTCGAAGTAGGCCTTGGCCGCGTCGGGCGATTCGGGGAAGATATCGACTCCCGAGTAGCTGGACACGCCACCCAAGACGATCGGCGTACCGGTCGCAGCCGCGCCGGCTGCCTCGGTGACCGCAGGTGCGGCGGCATCAGCGGCGGCCGCGGTCGTTGCCGCCGGTGCCGTGTCGGCGGTGTCGGCTTTGCTGCTCCCACAGCCAACCGTGGCGACGAGCAGGGTGCCGATAGCGGCAGCCCACAGCTTCTTGTGGATCATGACTTCCCCCTTGTGTTGTCCGATACCTCGGCAGCGACGTCACTTCGACGTCTCGCCCCCAAGCGATCGTGATCTGAACAAAACTGACCATAGTCGGAGATTCTGTCTTGTGACAAGCGTTACAGTCAGCGCGATGTCGATAGCTCCTGACGATGAAATCGATGTCCCGGCTACCGACATCGCGGTCATCCTTGACGGTTTCGTGGCGACCGTCGAGATTCGCCGGCCGCCGAACAACTTCTTCGACACCGCCCTGATCGCCCAACTGGCTGATGCCTGCGAGAATCTGGCGGCGAACTCGGAGTGTCGAGTCGTGGTGCTGTGCAGCCAGGGGCGGCACTTTTGCGCCGGGGCCGACTTCACGACCCCCAACGGGACGGGCGACGGGCTGTACCTCATGGCCACCCGGCTGATCGCCCAACCTCTTCCGATTGTCGCCGCGGTGCAGGGCGCGGCAATTGGTGGAGGGCTCGGTTTGGCGATGGCTGCCGACTTCCGCGTCGCCTCACCCGAGGCTCGCTTCTCGGCCAACTTTGCCCGCCTCGGCTTCCATCACGGTTTCGGGCTCACCGCTACCCTGCCTCCGGCGATCGGCCACCAGGCGACCCTCGACCTGCTCTACACCGGTCGGCGAGTCGGTGGCGACGAGGCGCTGGCGATGGGGTTGTGCGATCGACTGGTGTCGGCTGACTCGCTACGCGCCGAGGCGCTGACATTCGCCGCCGAGATCGCCAAGTCAGCACCGCTCGCTGTCCGGTCGATCCGCCAGACGATGCGCGGTCCGCTCGTCGACGCCTATAGCGCCGCGCTAGCCCGCGAGGAGCCCGAGCAGGCCCGCCTTCGCCAAACCGCCGACTTCCGCGAAGGCATCCGCGCCACCGCCCAGCGCCGCGACCCCAACTTCACGGGTCGGTAAGCGCTACTTCGGTGAGCCGGCGATAGTCGAGCTTGCCGTTGGCGGCGCGGCCGAGCGTGTCTACCACGATCACCCGCTTGGGTGCCTTGTACCCGGCGAGCAGTGATTTCACGTGAGCGACCAGCGTCGACTCGTCAACGGTGCAGCCATCGGCCGCCTGTACGAGGGACACGATCGCTTGGCCGAACCGCTCATCGGGCACGCCAACGACTGCGGCGTCTGCGACCAAAGGATGAGTTTTGAGCGCCTCTTCGACCTCTTCGGGGAAGACCTTTTCGCCACCGGTGTTGATGCATTGGCTGCCGCGTCCCAGCAGCTTGATTGTTCCGTCGGCCTCGACTTCGGCCCAGTCCCCGGGGATCACGTAGCGCACACCGTCGATCACCGGGTAGGTCGCCGCGGTCTTCTCGGGGTCTTTGTAGTAGCCGATCGGCATCCGCCCGGTCTGCGCCAACCGACCCCGCTCGCCGCTCCCCGGAACGACCTCACGGACGCCGCCGCCCTCGTCGGCGAAGACTCTGGTGGTCGGACGAGCAACAAACCGTCCGGTCTTACTCCGCCGATCACGCGCCGTCGTGATGTCGACCGCAACACCAAACGCCTCGGTCGAGCCGTATCCATCGACCAACACGAGTCGATCGTTGTGACGCAGCAGACCCGCCTTGGTCTCGGCCGCCCACATCACGCCGCTCGAGGTGATCACCCGCAGGCTGGAGATATCCCATCGGCCGGGCCACGCGTCGAGGGTCTGCAACATCGGCTTGGCGTGGGCATCGCCGATCATCGACATCGAACCGACCCGTTCGCGTTCGATCACATCGAGCATCTCGATCGGATCGAATGACCGAGACGCGAGCGTGATCGCGCAGCCACCGACGAACAGGTTCGTGAGCACATTGAGCAGCCCGGTGCCGTGCATCAGGGGCGCAACCGGCATGTTGCGCGGCGGACGCACCGACAACCGGTTGGCGACAACCGACAGGTCGACCTGCTCGGGCAGGCGCACCGAACCGACGTTGTCGATGACCTGCACCAGGTCGTCCTGATGCCACATCACGCCTTTGGGATACCCCGTCGTGCCCCCGGTGTACTGGAAGAAGAGATCCTCACCGGTGCGATCCCACGGCTGCGTGGTTGGCGGCATCGCCGCGGCCTGCTCGAACGGAACCGCCCACGGCGGGCAGGGACCCGAGTCGTCGTCGACCCACAGCCAGGTACGGATGAGGGGCGTCTGCGGGCGCACCTCGGCACACCGCTCGGCGAACGCTCCGTGGAACACGACGGCGACGGCATCAGAGTTGGTCCACAGGTAGGCGAGTTCGGTTGGCCCGTAGCGGTAGTTGGTGTTCACCGGCACGAGTCCCGCCTTCACCGTCGCCACCAGCGACTCGATGTACTGCGGGCCGGTGTAGAGATACTGGGCGACCTTGTCTTGGTAGACCGCACCACCGGCGACCAGCGCCGTCGCGACACCGTCGGCCCGCCGATCCATCTGGGCCCAGGTCGTGGTGACACCGGCGTGGATCAGGGCCGCGGCGTCGGGTTGGGCTCGAGCGATCGTTTCGAAGACGTCGGCGAGATTCCAACCGGTCATGGTTGACGGTCAGTTCGCCGGGGTCGAGAACACCTTGTAGTTGTCGTCATTGATCAACGACTCCTCGCCGGTCAGTGGCATGTGATCGAAGTAGTTGAGCGCTGCGTTCACATCGCCCTCCCACACGTCGGCGGGGAGGTCGTAGATGACCTCGATCCCGTTGCCATCGGGGTCCTGCACATAGACGCTGTGGGTCATTCCGTGGTTGCCGCGTTGGAGGAACTCGACGCCGGCATCCTGCAAAACTTCACCCTTGCCAGGAACTCGTCACGATCGGCATAGGCGAGGGCGATGTGGTTGATGCCGACATGGGTGTTGAGAATATGCCACTGCCGCGGCTCATCGACCACCTCCTTGGTCTGCACCAACGCCAGATGATGGTGGTAGTCCGTCGCCACGGTAGAAGCGCATGATGCCGACACGGCTGCCGGGAGCCATCTCGCCACACTGCTCGAACCCGAGGGCCTCGGTATAGAACCGATGGGACGCCTCGATGTCGCGGACGTTGAGCACCATGTGCCCGATCCGTGGACCGGCTGTTGGCTGGGTCGCCATGGTGGGGTACTTCTTGTTGCAGCCGGCGCCGCCGGCCTACTTGCGCAGCAGATAGGCCGAATGCAGCAGGTCGGGATTGTCCTTCAATTCCTGGGCCGTGCCGTGATAGCGGATCTTCGATCCCTCCATCACATAGGCCGTGTTGGCCAGGCCGAGCACCACGTGGGCGAACTGTTCGATCAGGAGCACGCCGATGCCCTGTTCGGCGGCCACGTCGCGCACCGTTGGCACCAGCCGTTGCACCACGATCGGGGCAAGACCCAGCGATAACTCATCGATCACCAGAACCTTCGGCTTGGCGACGAGCGCCATGGCCAACACGACCATCTGCTGCTCACCGCCCGACAACGCCTTGGTTGGCTGGTCCCAACGCTTTTCGAGTTCGGGGAACAGCTCAAGCATCGCCTTGATGCCCGACTCGGCCTGCCCCTTGGGCACCCCGAATAGCGATACCTGCAGATTCTCGGCCACGGTCAGGTTCGACAGCAGTCGACGGCCTTCGGGGACGACGGCAACCCCCGCCGCCCGCACCTGGTCGGGGCGCTTGTTCGAAATCTCCTGGCCGCCATGTTTGATCGATCCCGAGGAGGTACGCAGCAGACCCGAGATGGCCAGCGCCAAACTCGACTTTCCGGCTCCATTGGCCCCGAGCAGACCGGTGACCTCGCCGGCCGGAACTTCGATCGAAACTCCCTGGACGACCGGGCGACCGCCGCGGGCGACCGTGACGTTCTCGATGGTCAACGCGCTCATACCTGCACCGGGGCCGCGCCCCCGGACCCCATCGCCACCCGATTCGCTGGCGCTCGGTCGGTCGGCACTCGCTTCGCTCATACGGATTCCTCTACACCGAGATAGGCCTGCATCA
>JANNNL010000614.1:0-17286 GCA_031398525.1 Actinomycetes bacterium
TCCCCCGCCGCGTGGACTCGGTCCATCACGCCGGGCTCGCGCTAGACGAAGACCAACAGGGGATGAAGGTTGCCGTCGCCGGCGTGAAACACGTTCATCACCATCAATTGGTGCCGTTCGACGATCTCGTAGACCGCGGCAAGTACCTCGGGGAGCCGGCGGCGAGGAACGACCGTGTCGTGCAGGTAGTAGTTGGGCTTGATCCGGGCGATCGCCCCGAACGCGGACTTGCGGCCCTTCCATAGCAACGCCCGTTCGGCCTCGTCGGCAGCGATACGCACGTGTCGTGCGCCATGAGCCCGGCAGATCTTGCTGATCCGGTCGACCTGCGACTCCAGTCCATGGGGCAGACCAACCACCTCGACCAACAGAATCGCAGCCGCATCAACGGGTAGACCGGCGTGGATGTAGGCCTCGACAGCCTGCGTGCAGAGTTGGTCCATCATCTCGAGAGCCGCGGGGACCATTCCCGCGGCAATGATCGCACTGACCGCCTCTGCTCCTGCGGCGACGGATTCGAAGTCAAGCAACATCGTGCGGACTCCGGGCGGATTCTGGGTCAGCCGCACGCAAATCTTGGTGGCGATACCCAACATCCCCTCGCCGCCGACGAACGCGCCGCGCAGATCGAGCCCGAGGGGTTCGGGCTCATCGGTGCCGAGGTGGCAGATCTCACCGTCGGGTAGCACCACCTCCATCCCGAGCACGTGGGCGCTGGTCACTCCGTCGGCGAGGCAATGTGGGCCGCCGGAGTTGTTGGCGATGTTGCCGCCGATCGTGCAGCTCTGCTGGCTCGACGGGTCGGGCGCGAAGTGCAGGCCCAGATGAGCGACCTGACGACTGAGGTCGAGATTCAACACGCCGGGCTCGACCCAGGCGGTGCGGTTGATCGCATCGACGGCGAGCACTCGGTTCATCTTGGTCAACGCGATGACCACGGCATTGTCGAGCGGCGTTGCCCCACCAGCCAATCCTGTTCCGGCTCCGCGGGCGACGAACGGGGCGTGATGCCGAGCGCATGCCCGTACACAGGCCTGCACCTCGGCCGTGGTCTGCGGAAGAACCACGACCCCGGCGGTGCCCGTCAGATTCGACGCGTCTCGTTGATACAGCACCAGTTCCGTCGAGGACTGCCGAATACGCCCACGACCAACGGCCGCGGTCAATTCTTCGATGAGACCATGAGGCAGACCCACGCCTCCAACGTAGCCGCCCGGGCTGTCGGCCCCCCTGCCCGCTCCAACGGGAACCGACCACCGCACGACGGATCAGTTGGCGAAAATCAACTCGACTCGACGGTTGCGGCTGCGTCCCTCATTGGTTCCATTGTCAGCCACCGGTTCGGTCTCTCCTCGCGGAGCCAGTTCCAGCCGAGCCGGATCGATGCCCATCGTGGTGAGATAGGCGAACACTGCCGCGACCCTCTGCTGCGACAAAGCAAAGTTATAGGCCTCGCTGCCCTGCGAGTCGGTGTGCCCCTCGATGATCAAACGAGATGTCGTACCTGCGGCCATCACCGAGGCGAAGAGATCAAGCACCGGTTGAGCACCGTCGCCGAGGATCGCGCTGCCCTGAGGGAAGAGCGCGGCATCTGACACCAGGACCGGCACTTGCCGGGATCCGACGACCTCCGGGTCGACGAGCGCCTCGACGGCAAACCCATTGGTGCCCAACGGCGAGAGCGAGGTGATCGCCTGATCCAGAGCCGCCTGGTCGACAAACGTGCCGCGAACGGTCAACCGACCCCCGTCCAAAACGGCGAACGCCGTCGGGGGCTGGAGCGCAGTGGTAGTGACAGATGTCGACTCAATCGTCGGGGGGATGGCCCCGCTCGCTGCGGGATCGGCGCTCGGCGGAGCATCGCTGACGGATCGATCACGAGCCGTTTGTCCGTCGAGCGCTGGTGGGGAAGTGACTTCTGCGCCGGGACTTCCAGCCCGTGTGGCCCGTCCGATTCCCCAGCCGAGGCCAAGCCCAGCACCAATGACGAGGGCTCCACCCAAGATCAGGGTCGCTGCTCCTCGCCGGCGGGGTTCGACAGGGGCGGTCACCCCCGCCGAACCCTCGGCGAGAAGCGCGCCGAGTTTGGCGTCAAGGTCCGTCGGTACCGGCGGCGGTAACGGCCGGAGCTGACGGGGACTCGCGCCAGCGCCCGCTGGACCGCTGCCCCCCGCCGGAGGGCCGAAAGGTGAATTCGGTGTCGCCATATCATCTCGCCCAGCGTCGTGCTCGACGGGAGGTTACACCTCGACCGCGAGCACGACTTGGCGGCTCACCTAAATTCGTCACCGAACGTGACCTCCACCACTCATCGTGGTGGAATCAACGCGAGCGACCGGCTTTACGGCGCTCTTCCAACCCGCGGTGACGCTTGCGCACCCGAATTGCCTTCGGTGTGACCTCGACAAGTTCGTCATCGGTAATCCACTCGATCGCCGTTTCCAGCGTATGGATGCGAGGAGCAGCGAGCTTGACGGCGTCGTCGTGGCTATGGGTGCGGATGTTGTTCTTCTCTTTGGGACGAACGGCGTTGACCACCATCTCCTCGTTGCGAGCACACTCGCCGACGATCATGCCCTCGTAGATCTCGTCGCCGGGGGTGACGCACAATTCGCCGCGCATCTGCAGGTTGTCGAGGGCATATGCGGTGACCATGCCGTTGCGGTCGCCGATCATCGCCCCGCCCATGCGGCCCGGCATCTCGCCGGCCCATGGCATCCAACCAGCATGACGTTGGTGGATGAGGGCGGTGCCACGCGTCGACGTCAACAGCTGCGAACGTAGGCCGAGAAGTCCGCGCGACGGAGCCTCGAAATGCAGCACCGACCGGCCGGCATCGCCGGGGCGAATGTCGATCACGCGACCCTTACGGGGCGCAAGGGCCTGGGTGACGGTACCGACGTACTCGTCGGGTACGTCACAGGTGCCAGTTTCGAGCGGTTCGTGGAGCTTGCCGTCGATTTCCTGGGTGATGACCTCGGGCCGGCTGACCTCGAGTTCGTATCCTTCGCGGCGCATGTTCTCGATGAGCACCGCGAGCTGCAGCTCACCGCGGCCGGCGACCTCGATGATCTCCGGCGAATCGGTCTCGGCGAGCCGAATCGACACATTGCCGAGGATCTCTTTGAAGAGCCGCTCCCGTAGGTGACGGCTCGTCAAGTACTTACCATCACGACCGGCGAATGGCGAGGTGTTGACGCCGAACGTCATCCGCATGACGGGCTCGTCAACGGTCAGGCGAGGCAACGCAACGGGATTCGTCGCATCGGCCAGCGTGTCGCCGACCTCGACCTCGGAGATACCAGCGACGATGAACAGGTCGCCGGCCGAGATCTCGTCGACCTCCTGGCGGCCAATGCCCCGGAATGCGTAGAGCTGCGACAGACGACGACGAATCGTCGCCGGAACGAGTTCACCATTGGGACCCTCGGATGGGCGCTGGCACACGGCAACCTGGTCACCTCGACGCAGAGTGCCCGACACAACGCGACCAATGGCCAACCGGCCGAGGTATTCCGACGCATCGAGGTTGGTGACGAGGGCCTGCAATGGAGCGTTCGGATCGGAGCGCGGCGAAGGGACCGTGTCGAGGATCGTGTCGAGCAACGGCACCAGGTCGGCATCTTCGGCCGGCATGCCAACGCCCTTCATCGACCGACCGTCGCGGGCGACCGCCGAGATGACCGGGAAGGAGAGCTGGTGATCGTGGGAGGCCAGGTCCAAGAAGAGCTGCTCGATCTCGGCGAGGACTTCCTCGGCGCGGGCATCGGCGCGATCGACCTTGTTGATGACCACAATGGCGGGCAGATCGGCGGCAATCGCCTTCGACAGCACGTAACGAGTCTGGGGCAACGGGCCCTCGGCTGCGTCGACGAGCAACATGACCCCATCGACCAGGGCAAGGGCCCGTTCGACCTCGCCACCGAAGTCGGCGTGGCCTGGGGTGTCGACCAGGTTGATCGTTACTCCCCGCCACTCGATCTGGGCCGCCTTGGCCAGGATGGTGATGCCACGCTCTCGCTCCTGGTCGTCGGAGTCCATGACTCGATCGACGACGGCCTGGTGCGCGGCGAACGTTCCCGTCGAACGCAACAGCGTGTCGACAAGGGTGGTTTTACCGTGGTCAACGTGCGCGACGATGGCAATGTTTCTGAGATCTGAAGTTGGCATATTGGGGGGATTTCCGATGAGGGCTCACCGTGGTGAACCAGGGGGACGCTCAACTAGTCGTCGTCGTCCTCATCGTCGTCATCATCAAATGTGACTCCGTACTTCTCCGCTATCGCGGCGTACTCATCGTCTTCCGACGACTCCCGAGGACCAATGCCGCCGAGGCCCAGGTCAAACGCTCCTGGACCGGACTGCTTCAGTTTGCGCGCTTCTTCGAAGCGGCGATGACGACCCTTCTTCACGGTAGGGCTCCGAACCTAGAGTGAACGCATTACTCACCCAGCCTACCGGGTGAAACGCGCTGTCGGTGGATGCAGACGACCTATACCTCGGGGAAACCGCGGCGCAGGTCACTCGATTCACGGCACACCGTGCTCGGGCTGTGACACGATAGAGCAATGGGCCGCACTGTCGCCATCGTGAATCAAAAGGGTGGGGTCGGAAAGACGACTGTCACACTCGGATTGGCGTCCGCGGCGCAGGCAGCCGGCCACCGGGTGCTTGTCATCGACCTCGATCCACAGGCGTCGAGTACGTGGATTCTTGGCATAGATCCGGCGAAAGTCGAACTATCGAGCGCCGAAGTGGTCGGAAAGGGCTCGATTGGCAAGGCAATTGTGCCGAGCGCCTGGGGTGACGGGGTCGATCTGATTCCTGCGAGTTCACGGCTCCTACCGAAGGAATCGTCCACCACCAAAGATGCCGCCCTGCGACTTCGAGCGGCGCTCACCGCAGTCGAATTCTATGACGCAGTGCTGATCGATTGCCCGCCGTCGCTCGGCAACCTGACCACCAATGCGCTAGCCGCGGCTGATCATGCGCTGATTGTGGTCGAGCCGTCGGCGTTAAGCCTGCGGGGTATCTCGGCGGTGGCCGACACGGTCGACGAGGTATGGGATACCCACAATCCAGGGCTCTCGCTGGCCGGGGTGATCGTCAACAGGGTCCCGGGCATCTCTAACGAGGCCGACCGCCGATACGACGAACTGGTCCGGATTGTCGGCAAGCGGGCGATCTGGCAGCCGGTGGTCCCCCAGCGGGTCGCCATCAATGAGGCGCTCGGCGGGCGTCGCCCAATTCACGATCTGGGCAGTCGAGCTACCGACGTGATCGATGCCTTCGACCGGCACTGGGCCAAGCTGCGTCGCCTCACCAAGACGTGAGTTACCCGACCGGCTTCAGAGGTCGATGAGCCGCAGGCCGCCGCTGCGCTCAAACGCCAGCGCCGCATCGCCGCGCACGATGCGAGTGATGTCGTCGCCGACGAGCTCGGCCCGCCAGCCCTGGGCCAGTCGGGCCGCCGGATCGTTGCGCAGGAAAGCGAGTTGATCGGCGCGGGTTGCCAGCAGCGTGGTGTCGACGGCCTCACGCCGGGCGACCTCGCTGATCCATGCCGACACCAGCGTCACCGCCGGCCGCATCCCACGATCGAGGTCTTCGACATCGCTCTGCGGGAACTCCGCGGGTTGCTCGAGCCCGAGTTTGACCGCGGCAAGTAACTCGTTGGCGGCCGTACCGCGGGTGTGGCGTTCATCGACACCGCGAGCCGTCGACAACTCAGTGGCGGTGCGCGGTGCCTTTTGCGAAATGCCGAGAATGGCCAGGTCGGACAGCACATGGCGAGGGGGGATATCGAGGGCCATGGCGCGACGTTCGCGCCACGCACAGATTGCCCGAGCCACACCTCGGCTCTTCGACTTGAGGGTCCGGGCGTCTTTGATTCGCATCCACGCGTCGTCGGGGTGACCGGCACCCTGGGGGCGTGTGCGGAGTTCCTCGCACGCTTCGGCGGCCCACTCGACGCGACCCCGTTTCTCAAGTTGGGCGACAATCAGGTCGTGCAGTTCGAGCAGATGCAGCACGTCGGAGATTGCGTACTGGCACTGGTCGTCGGTCAATGGGCGGCGCAACCAATCGGTGAGCCGGTCGCCCTTGGGGAGCGAGATCTTCAGCTCACCCTGCACCAGATTCGCCAGTGACGGCGTCGAGTGGCCAATGAAGCCGGCCGCCAACTGGGTGTCGAACATGCGGGCGGGGATCTCACCGCACGCATGACTCATCACGTCGAGGTCTTGTTGAGCGGCGTGGAGAACCCCTAACCCCGGGCCGGTGAGCAGCGGATTCAGGCCATGGATGTCACAAGCCAGCGGATCGACAATCGCCGCGCCGCCGTCCCACGCGAGCTGAACCAGCGCGAGCCGGGGAAAGTATGTGCGCTCCCGGTGGAACTCGGTGTCCATGGCGTAGCGGGGCTCGTCGAGGAGCCGGATCACCAGCTCTTCAAGGGCGGCATTGTTGTCAATCCACTCGAAGGTCACGTCGGGCTGGTGCCCGTGACGACCTCGAACCCGGCGCGAATCCAGGCACCAGTGCCCCCGGCCACGTTGGTGGCCCGCACCCCATGCTCGGCCAAGAACTCGCACGCCCGCATGCTGCGGCCGCCCGACTTGCAGATGACGAGCACATCACCCGCGGTCGGAAACTCGTCGACCCGCTCAGCAAGCTCACTCAACGGGATCAGCACAGCTCCCGAAGCGTGCGCCTCGACATACTCGTCGAGCTCACGAACATCGAACAGGACCGCACCATCGCTGAGACGGGCGGCAACATCTTCCACGGTGATCTCGGAGATCGACATGGGCAGAACGCTACGCGAGCCGGAGCCCTTCCGCGCAGCCCGGATTGGGGGTTGGGCCCAACGACGGGCCTCGACGAGTTCTTCGGGCGTGTTGACGTTGTGGAGCGAGCGGAATTCGCCGGGTACCTCGACGACACGGAGCGCGCTCACGGCACGGTGGACGGCTCGTTCCCCCATCCCGAACTGCGTCGCGAGCGGATCGAGCGCGCCGGCGACGCGCCACAGCGCACAAAGCGGCTCGCGTCGGTCGGTGACCGCCATGACCACGTCGACGTGACGTGACATCTGCGCCGTGAGCAGCCGAATGGCGAACTCATCCAAGCCTGGGAGGTCGCACGCACCGACGAAGATCCACGGGCTGGCGCAATTGGCAAGCGCAGTGATGATTCCACCGAGTGGACCCTGGCCCGGCCAACGATCAGGCACCACCGTCATCGTCGAGGAGGTTCCGCCAATCTGCACGACCACGACCGCGCCGGCGCGCCGCGCCGCAGTCGCGACCCGTTCGGCCATCGTCTCGCCATCGACCATCAGAGCAGCCTTGTCGGTGCCCATCCGGCGCGATGCGCCCCCGGCAAGAACCGCAGCGCAGAAGCGGCCCGTGCCCAGTGATGCACCCGTCATCTCGCGCCTGTCATCTTGCGACCGTCATCCCTCGGACGGGACCCCTGACGGGTCGAGTTGGACGAGGAACAATGCGCAACGCTCGGCCTCTTCGGCCTCACCGATGCGAGCCGCCGAATCGCGCAGGCCACGGAGCGCTCGCAGGAAGCCTCGGTTCGTTTCGTGCTGCCAGCGCACGTACCCACTCCCCCTCCACCCGCTCGCCCGCAGACGATCGAGGCCGCGGTGATAGCCGACGCGGAAGTACGCGTAGGCCTCGATGTCGTCGCGGCCGAGCGTCCCGAGTTGCGACCAGGCATCGAGGAACTTCGGCCATTGGGCGGCAACTGCGGCGACCGCGGCGCGGCCCATCGGACCCTCGATCGCCATCGCAGCTTCCAGCGCAGCCAGCGCTTCGGCGGGTTCGGGGTCGAGCACGGTGGTCGGCAGGCCCCCGGTCGAGAGGTTCACACTGCGGGCATCGCTCATAGTCGGGCACGCTATTCCACTATTCGACGAGTGCAGCGTTCTAGGGTACGAATGTGATTGCCTTGACGTCATCTACAGCTCAGACCGCGGCGATTGCCATCGCCGTCGTGTTGGTGCTCGTCGCCTATGTCTGGTTCAAGTTCATCAAGGCGGTCACCACCAAAGCTCTCGGACTGGTCGTCATCTTCGGGCTGGTGCTGGGCATGTGGAATGAGCGGACATCCGTCAAGGAGTGTGCCGTCGAGGTGGCCAAGGGCACCAAGAAGCCGGCCGACTGTGCCTTCTTCGGCGTCTGGGATATCAAGTTCCCCGGTTTCAAGTAGCTGCTCGGTCGGGGCTACTCGATGCGGACGATCCGCAGCACGTCGGTTGCCGCTCCCGAGGGCCGATCGGGTGCTCCGGCCAGCACCAGGACATGATCCCCGGTTGATGCGACCCCGGCGTTGACTGCCGCCTCGACCGCGAACCATACGAGTTCGTCGGTGGAATGATGCGTACCGATGAGCAGCGGCGTGACTCCCCACGTGAGTGCCAGCGACCGATGCGTCGCCTCGTCGGGGCTGAGCCCGACCAGACGGGCGGCGGGCCGATATCGAGCCATTTCCCGAGCGGTCCGCCCGCTGCGAGTACAACACAGAATCGCCGCAACCCCGGCGTCGGCGGCGGCCTGCCATGCGGCATGAGTGATCGCCTGGGTGATCCGGTCGCTGCCGCCGGCCGGGTTGCGTCGCTGGGTGCGACCCAGGCGATTCGCCCACTGGGCGTAGTCGGCTTCGCGTTCGGCCCGCTCGGCGATGACCCCCATTGTCCGCACGACCAACGCCGGGTCGTGACCGATCGCCGTTTCCGCCGAGAGCATCACTGCGTCGGTTCCATCGAAAACTGCGTTGGCGACGTCGCTGACCTCGGCCCTCGTTGGCGCCGGGGCAGTGATCATGCTCTCGAGCATCTGGGTGGCGGTAATCACCGGAACCCCCGCTTCGACACAGGCCCGGATGATCCGTTTCTGTAGATGAGGCACATCTTCCAGCGGGCACTCGATGCCTAAGTCACCACGAGCAACCATCACTGCGTCGGCCTTGTCGATGATTCGATCAAGGGCAGCCAACGCCGGTGCAGTCTCAATCTTGGCAACGAGCATCGGGCCTGTTTTGCCCACGATGGCACGCACTTTGGCGAGATCATCACCGTCACGAACGAACGAAACCGCCAGAAAGTCGACGCCGGCGCGGGCCATCTCCGCGGCGAGGACCAAATCGACGTCTGTCGGGGCGGTAAGCCGTAGCTTCTCCGAGGGCAGATGCACCCCGGGGCGACCCTGTACCCGACCTGCGGTGATGACCATCGCATGAACGACGTCACCGACGATGGCTTGAACGCTGAGGGTGATCGCCCCGTCGCCGAGAACGATGCGATCACCGACCCCGAGGTCGCTGACCAGGGTTGGGTAGTCGACGGTGATCAGATCGGCCGACGAGGGTCCGTCGCTGGCGATCATCGGCATCACCGAGCCCTCGACGAGAAAGACCCCACCATCGGGGAACCGTCCGGCGCGCACCTTTGGCCCGGGCAGGTCGGCGAGGATGGCCACAGGCCGGTTGACTCTCGCGGCGGAAGCCCGTACCGCAGTGAGTCGTTCGAGATGCTCCTCGATTGGGCCATGGCTGAGGTTGAGCCGCACCACGTCGGTCCCGGCGGCAAGCAGCCGGTCGAGTGCTTCAGGGGACGCGCTGGCGGGTCCGACGGTGGCCACGATCTTGGTCCGACGAGTCATGGGTGCTTATCTAGTCGGTGCTATGGAGCTTCTCCTCATTCGTCACGCCCTGCCCATCCGCCGCGAGGTAGTCGACGGACCGGCCGATCCACCGTTGTCGGAGGCCGGATTGGCTCAGGCTGCGCTGCTCGGGACGTACCTTGCTTCCGAAAAGTTGGACGCAATCTACGCAAGCCCGCTCGCCCGGGCACTGGAGACCGCCGCGCCGATCGCCGCGGCCCAGGGGCTGTCCGTCGTCGTCGAAGATGGGGTTGCCGAGTACGACCGGCTGTCGAACGAATACATCCCGATCGAGGAGATCAAGGCCGCCGGAGGCCAAGCCTGGAAAGACTTCACCACCTCGAGCTGGCACGGTGCGGGGGCCTATGACTCGCCCGACGAATTCAACGCGATCGTCATTGCCGCGATCGAGGGCCTCGTTGCCCGGCATCGCGGGCACCGGATCGCCGTGGTCTGCCATGGCGGCGTGATCAACGGCTACCTCGCCCACGTGCTCGGCATCGAGGGCTCCGGGTTCTTCTACCCGAACTACACCTCGATCCACCGCATCGCCGCGGCCGGTTCGGGCGAACGGTCGATCGTCACCATCAACGAGACCAGTCATTTGCGCGGCAGCGGCCTGCCGATGGGCATCGTCCAGCGGGGGTAGGTCCGCCGGTTTGTCTGCACCTGCGGATCTGGGCACGAGATTCGTCACGAGAGTGACCAGATTCGCGCCCGGATCGGACGTCCGAGCGCATCAACGTCGCCGCAACGCGACCCCGGCGAGACCAAGCCTCGCTTCGGCGCGGATGAGAAGATGGACGCTATGAGTGCAACCACCGATTCGTTGGCCGCTTACCTCGACGCGTCGCCGTCGCCGTTTCACGCGGTGGCAGCATCGGCGACGCGGCTCGCCGCGCTGGGCTATCAGCAGCTCGACGAGCGGGAGTCATGGGGGGACGTCGAGCGGGGCATGGTGGTGCGTGGCGGCGCGCTGGTGGCCTGGCAAAGGGGCTCAGGGACACTGACCGACGGGTTCCGGATCGTGGGGGCCCATACCGACTCACCGGGCCTGAGGATCAAGCCACAGCCCGATTGTGGGCTGCTGGGCTGGCGCCAGCTCGGTGTAGAGGTCTACGGCGGAGCATTGCTCAACTCGTGGCTCGACCGCGATCTCGGGCTTGCGGGTCGGGTCGTCACCCGGGATGGGGCGAGCCACCTGGTGATGATGAACGAACCGATCGCCCGGGTGCCGCAATTGGCCATCCACCTCGACCGCGAGGTCAGCGACAAGGGGTTGTTGCTCGACAAGCAGCAGCACCTCACGCCGGTATGGGGAACCGGTGAGCCAGCGGCCGGGGCGTTCGCCGAGTGGATCGCCGGCCGGGCCGGAGTCGCGCCCAACGACGTCGCGGGGTGGGACTTGCAACTGTTCGATCTCACGCCGGCCGCCGTGCTCGGCGTCGACCAGACGTTGTTCGCCTCGGGGCGGCTCGACAATCAGCTGTCGTGTTGGGCGGCGACCGAGGCACTGGCGGCGAGTGCCGGGGCGACCCACAAACCAGGCAAAGCGACGGCGATTGTTGCGTTGTTCGATCACGAAGAGGTCGGGTCGGAGTCCTTGAGTGGGGCGAGCGGGCCGTTCCTCAATGTGGTCATCGAACGGCTGGCCTTGGCGGCCGGGGCAAGTGGCGATGCGCTCCACCGGGCAATGGCGGCCTCGAGCTGTGTGTCGTCCGACAACGCCCATGCGGTGCACCCCAACTATCCCGAGCGTCATGAGCCTGGGCATCGGCCGATGGTCAATCGGGGTCCGGCGATCAAGGTCAACGCCAACCAGCGCTACGCAACCAGCGCAGTGACCGCGGCGATGTTCCGCGAGTGCTGCGAGCAGGCGCGAGTGCCGTGGCAGTCGTTCGTGTCGCGCAACAACATGCCATGCGGCTCGACGATCGGCCCGATCACGGCGACGCGACTGGGCATCGCCACGGTCGACATCGGCGCTCCGCAACTGTCGATGCACTCGGCCCGCGAACTTTGCGGCACCGACGATCCCGGCTACCTCGCACGGGCACTCGCCACGTATCTGACCAGCTGAGAGCCAGCGAGGGCCAGCGAAGACTAGAGGTGGCCGACCTTGGCTTGCGCCCGGTCGAACAGCACCTGGAGTTCGCTGTGAAGCTGCTCGCTGAGCTCCTTGACCGCGGCCCGAGGCACCTTGCCTGACTCGTCGCGGCGGGGGCGCAGCGGCGTGCCGATGATCACGTGGACCTTGTGCGGGCGGATGAAGTTCTTGCCCTTGGGCATCGCTCGCTCCGAGCCACCGATGCCGATCGGTACAATCGGGACCCCCGTCTTGGACGCCACGTAGGCCGCGCCGTCGAACAGCGGTTGCACCGTTGGGCCGCTCTTGCGTTCGCCCTCGGGAAACAGCACCAAGGCCTCGCCCTGTTCGATCACTTCGATGCACCGACGCAGCGCCTCGCGATCGGCTGTCCCTCGCGAGACGGGGAAGCCGCCCATCGCCGAAACGAACCAGCCGAGCGGCCGACTTCTCCATAGTGAGTCCTTGGCCAAGTATCGCATTCGGTCGGTGTTGGCCGACCCGGCGATCAGCGTGTCGATGTAGGAGCGATGGACTGGCGAGATGATGTACGCGCCCTCGGTCGGCAGGTTTGACCGTCCCTCGACGCTCATTCGTAGGTACATGCGACAGAACACGGCACACACCCCGCGGACGAAGCGGTAGCTCAGCCGGGCCCCGAGGGTGTTGCCTACCATGCGAGTGGCGGCCTTGGTCATGTCGGCGATCCTTTCGGTGTGTCGGCGCTACCACGCTGCCCGTTGGGGGGCGCGGCAAGCAACTCGACGATCCGGTCGATGACCTCACTGACATCGAGTCCGTCGGTGTCGACGACGATCGAACCCACCGCGGCGACCAACGGGCTATCGACTCGGGTCGAGTCCATATGGTCGCGAGCGGCGATCGACGCGGCGATCTCGTCGACCTCACCGCCGGCTTCGGCGGCGCGGCGATGGGCGCGCTCCATTGGCGATGCGGTGAGAAACACCTTGAGCGTCGCGTCGGGGAAAACCACCGAACCGATGTCTCGACCCTCGACGACTCCCCCACCGGCCGACTCGGCCCACGTCCGCTGCCGGGCCCGCATCTCGGCGCGCACCTCGGAATTGGCGGCGATGGTGCTGACCGTTGCGTTGACCGCCGGACCCCGAATGGCCTGGGTGACGTCGTTGCCATCGAGCGTCACCGCGTCCGCGGAGATATCGAGTTGAATCCGCCGACTCAGCTCGCCGACCGCGCCGGCGTCGGACGGGTCGATGCCGGCGGCGAGGGCGGCGAGGGCGACGCAGCGGTACATCGCCCCGGTATCGAGATACGGCACCCCGAGCCGGGCCGCAAGCCGACGGCTGACAGTGGACTTGCCCGCCCCGGCGGGGCCATCGAGGGCGACGACTAGCACGGGAGCGCGCTCACCAGCTGGTGCCCAATGGGCGACCTTCGTCGTAGCCCGCCGCACTTTGTACCCCGACCACGGCCCGGTCCTGGAACTCGGCAATGCTCGCTGCGCCGGCGTAGGTGCAAGCGCTGCGCACTCCCGCAACGATGTCGTCGATGATGTCCTCCACGCCCGGACGTTCGGGATCGATGTACATCCGCGAGGTCGAGATGCCCTCCTCGAACAGTTCCTTGCGGGCCCGCTCGAAGGGGGTTTCGCGACTCGTCCGGTTGCGCACGGCCCGGTTCGAGGCCATCCCGAAACTCTCCTTGTACAGCCGACCATCGGCCCCGCGCAACGTGTCGGCCGCGCTCTCATAAGTACCGGCGAGCAGTGACCCGAACATCACGTTGTCCGCCCCGGCGGCCAGAGCCAAGGCAACATCACGCGGGTAGCGCACGCCGCCATCGGCCCACACGTGACGACCCAACCGGTGGGCTTCGGTCGCACATTCGGCCACGGCCGAGAACTGGGGTCGACCGACGCCGGTCATCATCCGCGTCGTACACATCGCGCCCGGGCCGACGCCGACCTTGATGACATCGGCTCCTGCCTCGATCAGCTGGCGAGTTCCCTCGGCCGTGACCACGTTGCCGGCGGCAATGAGGACATCGGGCGCCGCCCGGCGGACCGCAGCAAGCGATTCGAGCATCTTGCCCTGGTGACCGTGGGCCGTATCGATGACGAGCACGTCGGCCCCCATCCGGGCGAGTTCGGTCGCTTTCCCCGCCGGGTCGCCATTGATGCCAACGGCAACGGCGACCAGTAGCCGGCTGGAGGCATCGAGCGCCGGCCGATAAATCGTCGAACGCAACGCGCCCCGCCGAGTGGCGCACCCGACCAACGCTCCATCGGCATCGACCACGGGGGCGGCCGACACCCGCTGTAGCGAGAGCGCCTCGAAGATCGTTTCGGCGTCGGTGCCCGCATCGATGGTCACGACGTCACGGCTCATCACATTGTGGAGCTGCGTGAAACGGTCGAACCCGGTCGCATCGGCCTCGGTGAAGATGCCCACGGCCCGACCCTCGTCGACGATGATGACCGCTCCGTGCGCCCGCTTGTGGATCAGGCTCAGCGCGTCACCGACCGTCTGGGACGGGTCGAGAACAATCGGCGTCTCGTACACCGTGTGGCGACTCTTGACGTACCCGATGACATCGTGGATCACATCGAGTGGGATGTCTTGTGGCAGCACCGTCACGCCCCCGCGGCGGGCCACCGTTTCGGCCATGCGCCGTCCGGCGACAGCCGTCATGTTCGAGACGACCAACGGGATGGTGGTGCCGATGCCGTCGGGCGTGGTCAGGTCGACATCGAACCGCGATGCGACCATCGACAGGCTGGGCACCATGAACACGTCGTTGTAGGTCAGGTCATACGGCGGCATGCCGTTCAAGTAGCGCATTGTGGGCTCCGAGCCTCCGGTTCTGGCATCGTGGTGAAAACCACCCAAGGCTACGGGCAAGCGGGACCGTTACGCGGTGATAGCACCGGCCGCACCGCTCAGGCTGGAACCGGCGGGACACCGACCACGACGCGGGTCCCCGCGTCGGGAGCACCCCAGGTCGTCAGGTCCTCAAAGGAGTCGATGCTCCACACCGAATCGTCTCGATAGCCGTCGACCGAGCCGGCATCGCTGGACGACTCGACGGGGGCCATCGCCACACTGCTCAGGACGGGGTCGGCCCATATCGCAGGTACGGGGGACGGCGGGGCGAACGCCGGGCGCAGTACTGCGACAAACCCGGCATCCGGGACCCGTCGGCGTGATGCGTCAGCATCGTCGGTACGCACGGTGATCGAGATCGCCGGATCGGTCATCACGATGATCGGGTTCTCATGGGCGGGGCCCGCCGTTGCCAGATCGGCTGCGTGACCGTCGGGGGCCAGATCGACTCGATCTGTGCGCACAGCATCGAAGGCCGATACGTCGCCGTCCATCGGAAGATCCTGGGATCGCTTGAAGGGCATCGCTGCCGCCTCCTCGCCCCGCCCGGCCGCCAAATGTGCCGCCGAGATTGACAGCGCCGACAACGTTACGACACCAACTCCGGTCGTCAACATCGCGGCAAGGGCCTTGCGCTGGCGTTGATTGGCCCCCAGCATCACCGCCAAGTTGTCGACCACCGTGGCCGCCGGCTCGCCGACGTACGCGGCGATCGCCTCGATGTCGTCACGCCGGAGTTCGATGGTGGGCGAGATCGGGTTCTGGCGGAGCTGGCGAACGAGGCTGAGATACCCGGTCAGGAGCGACTGGCGGTCGCCGGGCCGATAGAAGGTGGTCACCCCACCGGTCTGCACCGAGTCGGCCTCAACAAGCAACGGAAGCCGCCTGGGCAGGATCAGACTGAGATCGGCACCGTAGAGATGAGCGATCTCGACCATCGCGGCAGGTTCGAGGTGGAGCCGGCCACCCTCGATGTCGATGAGGTTCTGGCGGCTCCATCGACCCCGACTCGACCGGGCCAGAAAGACCCGGCGTTCTCCGGTCGCCATTCGCCGGGCGACCAGCAGATTTGCCAGTCGTCGGATCATTGCTGGATGCTCCAAGCCCAAAAGCTCGATGCCCTCCTTGTCGACCATTGACGCATCGTATTCCACTCTCTGATGTCACAACACTACATTTACGCGACATTTCACGGAATGTAGCCACCTGATCCATCGGGCTTAGCCAGGCGAACGGATCGCCATTGGCTGCGCCGGACCCATGGGCGTCGAGCAATCGGATTGCACTACGGTCTGGGCTGTGACGCATCCTCCGGTAGTCCTCGTGCATGGTTGGGGCGGCTCGTACGACACGACCTGGGCGACCACCCCCTTGGTTCCGCTCCTCGAAGATGCCGGCCGCTCAATCGTCGGGGTCGATCTGCTCGGCCATGGCACCGCACCCAAGCCCCATGACCCCGAGGCGTACCTCGACCTCACCATCCGCGTTGACGAGGCGCTCGGCGATCCGGCGCTGGGGGACGAACCCGTCGACGCCGTCGGTTTCTCGCTCGGGGCGATGACGTTGCTGCGCCTGGCCTGTCGTCGTCCGTCGGCGTTTCGTCGGCTGGTGCTCGCCGGAATCGGCGAGAACGTGCTGCGCGAGGAGGACGACCGCGCTGTTGATGGCATCATCGCCGCCCTCGACCGCACCGGCGACTCGGCGGACGTTACCGCGCAA
The DNA here is from genome assembly GCA_031398525.1 of Actinomycetes bacterium. Classification (GTDB taxonomy): domain Bacteria; phylum Actinomycetota; class Acidimicrobiia; order Acidimicrobiales; family Ilumatobacteraceae; genus JANMJD01. The sequence goes on from JANNNL010000614.1 coordinate 16,344, forward strand.
GCGTTTCGCAACTATGCCAACCGACCCGGCAACGACATGGTCGCGCTCGCCGCGTGCATGCGTCGGGGTCGAGTGCGGTTGACGCCCGAAGAACTGGCCAACGTCACGTGCCCGGTGCTCGTGGTGATTGGCGAACACGACTTTGCCGGACCCGGCGAACCCCTCGCCGCGGCGATGCCAAACGCCCGCCTCCAGGTGCTGCGCCGCGTCGACCATTTCGCCACTCCCGAGGCGTTCGGGTTCATTGACGCCACCCTCGAGTTCCTCGACGCCGTCCCCGGCTGACCTGTCCCGGCCCGCCATGTCGTCAAACCCGCCGGTGACTCCGATGATCGCGGACGCGGTTCGGCTCCTTCGCCGCGGCGGTTTGGTCGCGTTTCCGACCGAGACCGTCTACGGTCTTGGTGCCGACGCCGATCAACCCGATGCTGTCCGCAAGATCTTTGCGGTCAAGGGGCGACCGGCCGACCATCCGCTGATCGTCCATCTCGGGTCGGTCGCCCAACTCGACGAGTGGGGCCGCAACGTCTCCGATGAGGCCCGAGCCCTCGCTGCCGCCTGCTGGCCCGGGCCGTTGACCCTACTTGTCGCCGCCGCAGACCGCGTGAGCCCGTTCGTCACCGGGGGTCGAACCACCGTTGGCCTGCGAGTTCCCGCCCACCCAGTCGCCCTCGAACTCCTCGTTGCCTTCGGGGGAGGAATTGCCGCACCATCGGCCAATCGATTCGGTCGGGTGAGTCCCACGTCCGCGGCCCACGTCCGTGCGGACCTCGGTGACGACGTCGATCTTGTGCTCGACGGAGGGTCAAGTGCGATCGGAGTGGAGTCGACAATCGTTGATTGCACCGTTGATCCACCGCAGATCTTGCGGCCCGGGGGCATTGATGCAGCCACCGTCGAGGCGGTGCTGCAGCGCGGCCACCTGGGTGCGATCTCGGGGCCA
>JANNNL010000368.1:0-3849 GCA_031398525.1 Actinomycetes bacterium
GGCTTTCGGGGTGCGCTCCAGCGTCTCATAGTCGACATGGACGAGGCCGAATCGTTGGCCATAGCCGTGGCTCCACTCAAAGTTATCCATCAACGACCAGGCGAAATAGCCCCGCACGTCGACACCCGAGGTCAATGATTCGTGCAACGCGCGCAGATGAGCATCGAGGTAGTCAATCCGGCGGCGGTCGATACAGCGACCGTGTTCAGCGACGTCGTGGAAGGCTGCCCCGTTCTCGGTCACGTAGATCGGAGGAAGGTTCCGATACCGGTTGTGCATGCTCGTCAAGAGATCGTTGAGACCTCCCGGGGTGATTGGCCAACCGATATCGGTCGGTGGACCCACCGGCTCGGCCGTGATCGCGGTTGTCGTCGACGGATACGGCGATGGTCGTCTCGACTCGCCAGGGACGACAGAGCAGACGATTTCGTCGTTGTAGTAGTTGACCCCCAACCAGTCGATCGGTGCGGCGATCTCGTGGCAGTCGCCGTCCTGCACACAATCGGCCCATTCACCGACATCGGCCAGGACATCACCAGGATATTGACCCTCAAGGACCGCGTCGAGGAACCATCGATTGCGCGTGCCATCGATGCGGCGAATGTCATCGTCCGATGCCGGATCGACGACCGCCGCCCGCACCGGAGCCACATTCAACACAATCCCGAACCGGTCATCGCCCCGCCCGATTGAGCGCATCGCAGTCGTGGCCCGGCCGTGCGCCAGGAGAAGGTGATGAGCGGCGGCAATTGACTCGGCCTGCGATGTACGCCCCGGGGCATGCACCCCGGCGGCGTGTCCCAGAAACGCGACGCACCACGGCTCGTTCAACGTCGCCCAGTGGTGGACACGGTCGCCGAGCGCGTCGTGAACGGCCAGGGCATATTCCGTGAACCAATCGACCATCCGACGAGTCCGCCAGCCCCCCAATTCCTCCAACCCCTGGGGATGGTCCCAGTGGTAGAGCGTGACGAACGGTTCGATTCCGTCATCAAGGAGGGCGTCGACGAGGCGGCGATAGAAGTCCATCCCGCGCTGCTCGATGCGACCGAAGCCATCGGGCATCACCCGAGGCCAGGCGATGGAGAATCGGTAGGCGTCGACCTTCAGATCGCGCAACAGGCGTACGTCGTCGGCCGATCGCCGGTAGTGGTCACATGCTCGGTGTCCTGATGAGCCATCGGCGATCGCCCCCTCACGACGGGAAAACACGTCCCAACTCGACGGACTGCGGCCGTCGGCGTACACCGCACCCTCGATCTGGTAGCTCGACGTCGCCGTCCCCCACACAAAGCCGTCGGGAAATCGCAACATGGTCAATCGGCTCCGGCCGGCCAAACGAGCGACTCCGCAGCGTCGATGTACCACGCGACTCCGAGGGGTTCGATGACGAGATCGTCGCCGACTACCTGCGTGTGGCCGCTGCCGAGGACATCCACGGGGCGGACCAATCCCGCATGGCCCAGGCACCACTTCGGAATGCGCGCCTGGACCTCGGCGAAGTTGGCAACGCCGAAAAACATTCCGTGGCGTGGGTGATGGTGCGCCCATGCCAACACCGATGGTGCTGCATAGCGATGGATCCAAGTCCGGCCGCCACCCGAGAGCACCGGCGAGACACGCCGCACGTCGATCATCCGTTGCAGCGCGCCGAACACGCGGTGTTCGACAGTGCCGGGAATCCGGCGCCGCTCGGCGAGGTTCCAGTCCATCCACGGGCGATTCATCCACCGTGAGTCGTCGGCCAGCATCGGATCATCGAGATAGCTGACATCGTTGTCAAGCGCGAGCTCGTCGCCCATATAGATGAGCGGGATCCCCCCAAACGAAATCACTACGCCGTAGGCGAGTAGCAGCCGACGGATCGCCAAGTCGAGCGCTGCCGCCGCCTGGGCGTCGGTCGGATTGGCGACGACCGACCGACGCGCCGAGCTAATGCCACACAACGCCGCGGCCGAGCCCGTCGTGCGCACATCACCGCTGGCCGGGTTCGACGAGAAGTGGCCGCCTTCGGCGTAGGAGCCGGGGAATTGACCCGAATAGAACGACGCCAGGAACCGCCGATGTCCGTCGGCTGACATCTGGGCGGCGTCCGCGTCACGATCACTGACCGCCCAGCCGATGTCGTCGTGACACCGCAGGTACGTCACCCATGTCGCATCGGCGGGGGTGGGCGGCAGCGCGGACAACGCCTCGGTTGCCAGCCGCGCATCTTGCGAGGCGAGCGATGACCAGAGCATCACCATCAACTGGTTGTGGTAGGCGACCTGGCACTCCCGACGCTGACGTTGATGTGCCCCCAAATATGGCACCAGCTGATCGGGCGGCACGATCGCCTCGGCCTTGAGCAAGACGGCCGGAGCAGCAATGGCGACCAAGGCCCGCAGCAGCTGAGCGATCAGGTGGGCTTCTGGCTGATTCTGACAGTCGGTACCCAATCGCTTCCAGGTGAACGCAACGGCGTCGAGCCGCATGACGTCGACCCCGAGGTTCGCGAGATCGAGGACCACCCGAAGCGCCTCGCGAAACACCGCAGGGTTCGCGTAGTTGAGATCCCACTGATAGGTGTTGAACGTCGTCCACACCCAGGCGCCCTCACCATTGGTTCCCATGTCGGGCTCCCACGTGAAGTTGCCGGGGGCGATCTCGGGGAACACCTCGGGCAGATTCCGCTCGTAGCGGTCGGGCAGCGTTCGGTCGGCAAAGACGTGGTAGTACGCCTGATGGCGTTTCGATCCGCTCGCGGCCGCTCGCGCCCAAGGGTGTTCACGCGCGGTGTGGTTGATGACGACGTCAATGCACAGGCTGATGCCGCGTCGACGCAGTTCATCGGCAAGCTTTTCAAGATCTTTGCGGGTACCGAGGGCGGGGTCGACGTCGCCGTAGTCGACAACGGCATATCCTCCGTCATTGGCTCCGGAGCGTGCTTTGATCACCTTCATGAGGTGGAGGTAGGTGACCCGCAGTTCGGTGAGATATTCGAGGTGTTCGACAACGCCATCGATCGTTCCACCAAAACGATCGGCATAGGCGACGTAGCCGATCTGATCGGATTGCAAAAACCAGTCGGGATTTGTTGCTCGCTGCACGTCAAGTTCGCGCAGTGGCGCCGGTCGGGCGGCCGAGGCGGCTCGGACATCACCGAGCAACGATTCGACGAGTGAACCGATGTCGTGGCCACTGCCGTACAGCGTGCGGGCGATGGCCTCGATACCCGGCCTCGCGACGTCGACTCGCGCATCGATCGACCACTGTCGCTCGTCGCCGAGTTCATCGTCAGCCAATCGCATCGCAGTCATCCGGGCGACGACGCCACATCCAATGTGTGGGTGATCGCCCGGGACGAACGACCGACGCGCAACTCCCATGCTCCGGAGATGGGGGCCCAGTCGTGGGTGGCGATGTCCCAGCCCGAGTACGTGCGCGGGTCGAGATTGAGCCGCGCCCGACTGCGTTCGCCAGCACGCACCACCAAACGAGCGAAGCCGACCAGGCGCTGTACGGGTTCGTCAGCCTCGCGCTCGACGGACTCCGTTCGCCGCGAGGCATACACCTGCACGACCTCGCTGCCGTCACGCGCTGACGGGTTTGTCACGCTCACTTCAACCGTCAACGCATCGATCAATGTCGCGTCGTCGATGGTGATCGAGGCATAGCCGAGGCCATGGCCGAAGGCGAACAACGGCTCACGCCCGACGGTGTCGTACCAGCGATACCCGATCAGCCGACGTTCGAGATACTTCGCTTCCCCGTTGCGACCCGGGTGATGTTCGAACGCCGGAGTGTCTTCCAGCGAACGGGGGAAGGTGACCGGAAGACGTCCACTCGGCTCGCAGGGTCCCTGGGCAC
>JANNNL010000673.1:0-1608 GCA_031398525.1 Actinomycetes bacterium
CGGCCCCCACCACTCGATCATCTGGCGTTTGACGACCGGCGAGCACGGGGCGGCGCCGTGGAGCACCAGGCTCAGTGAGCTGCCGTCGAAGCCGGCCTTGCGGACGTCGTCGACTCGTAACAGGCGAACGAATTGGGTCGGGACCAGGTGGATGTTGGTGATCGCGTGCTGGTCGATGAGTTTCAGAGTCTGTTCGGGCACGAACCGCTTCTGAAGCACCACCGACGAGCCGCCGATCAGCGGGAAGAACGAAAACGCCCATTGGGCCGAGTGGTAGTGCGGGCCGCACAACAGCGTGCGGCCCATCGCCGGGAAGCCGATGTTGACCATGCCGGCGGCCATCAACTGGTACACCTCCGGCGGCACGCCAGCGGCGAAGTCGGTGCTGCTGCGGACTCCCTTGGGACGCCCGGTCGTGCCCGAGGTGTAGAACATCACCCCACCCATCATCTGGCTAGCGGGCTCGTCGCCCGAGGCGGCGGCGAGTGCAGCCTCATACGTTCCGCCCTCGCCGAATGCCAGTTGGGGAACGTGGCAATCGCGGGCCGCCGCGGCGTAGTCGGGGTCGACGATCAAGAGCTTCGAATCGGAGTTCTCGACGACGTAGGCGACCTCGTCGGGGGCGAAATGCCAGTTGATCGGGACGACGAGAATGCCCGCATGGGCGACGGCCATCAACACCTCGAACACCTCGCGCCGGTTGCCGGCAAGCAGCGCGATCCGTTCCCCCGGTTGAACTCCGGCCGCTCGAAGATGATCGATCAATCGATTCGTGCGCTCATTGAACGCGGCCCACGAGGTCTCGCCGTCGTCGTCGACGAGGGCCGGGAACTCCGTACGGTCCAGGAACGAGGCGAGCAGTTTGGCCATTCCCGAAACCTACTGGTCAGGTGCGGCGGCGGCCGATGGCAAGCGCGACAATCACCGCGGCTGCTGCGGCGAACTCGGCTGGGCCAAGGTGCTCGCCCAGGAACAGTGCGGCCCAACCGAACGATTCGATCGGCTGAATCAGTTGAATCTGGCTGCCCCGCGCCAGTCCGGCACGGGCGAGCCCGCCGTACCACGCGAAAAAGCCGAGGAACATCGAGACCACGCCGACGTAGGCGAACCCGAACCACGCCGGAGTGGTTACATCGCTCACCGTCGGCAGGTGCGTGAGAGTCACCGGAATGGTGACCGGCAGGGCGAATAGCAGCCCCCACGAAATCACCCACCAGCCGGGCCGGGTGCGTGACAGCACGCCGCCGCAGACGTAGCCGACCGCGCCGACCACGACGGCGAGCACCATCAGCGGATGGCCGACCGAGATATCGGTGCCCCCCGTGCCGACGGCGAACGCGACCAGCGCCGACACGCCGAACAGCGTTGCCACCCACCAGCGCCGCGACGGCTGTTCCCCCGTGGTCGCGATCGCCAATCCAACGGTGGCCAAGGGCAACAAGCCGTTGGTGATCGCCGCGTGGCTCGACGGCAAGTGCTGCACCGCCAACGTCGACGCGCCGGGGAAGCCCAGTACCACCCCGAACGCAACCCCGGTGAGCATCTTGGCCTCGGCCCGGGTCGGGCGGGGCAGACGAGTGATCGAGAGCACGATCAGGGCCAGGGTCG
>JANNNL010000692.1:0-4575 GCA_031398525.1 Actinomycetes bacterium
ACCAGCTCGGCAACGGCGATGACTCCCTTGGCCGTCTTGGGCCACGTGGCGGCGAATCTCGAGACCAGTACCTGCCAGTCGTAGACCGCGGTGATCTCCCCGGAGATCGCCAGGAAGCCGTTGAGCAGATCGTTGGTCGTCCCATCGGCAATCGCCTGTTCCAGCGCTTTGACCGCGGCCTGGATGTCGGGATCGGTCGACGCTGCGTAGCGGTCGATGAACGCCTGCAACAGCCGGGGGATGATGTAGCTGAACGCGTCATCCTTGCCCGAGTAATTGAGCAGCTGGGGCAGAACGTTGGCGATCTGCACCAACGAGACGACCTTGGCGTAGTGCTTGGTGAACGTCCCGGTCGGGTCGAGCACGCTGAGCGTGGCGCAGCCCGCCTGCACCTCACGGGCAAAGGCGCTGTTGTTCTGCCCGGGCTGCATGCTGGCGTGTTGCACCCGCCCTAGCTCGATCGGGTTGGTCATGTAGCGGAACAGCCAGTACGCCCAGAAGCAGCTTTGCTTGGCGACCGCGACCAGCTCGGTGACCATGTCGGTGAACGCCTTGATCGCCTCGGGCGTCGGGTTCGACAGCGAGGCGACGAGCTGCGCCTGCCAGGCCGCAGCGTCGTCGTCGATGTGTTGGGCGTACATCGCTGCTTGGGCTACCTGGTCGGTGAGGAACGGCGCGATCGTCGGGCGCTTGGCGACGAAATGACGGGCGTACAACGCGGGCATCTGGGCGGTGTAGACCGGTGCGACCGCCATCTGCTCGGTCATCCAGTTGTTCGCCCGGATCGAATTCAGCTTGCCCGAGAACGGATCGCCTGCGACGTTCGACAACGCCTGGGTCAGGTACGGAACGGCCATTGTGTTGTACCAGGTTGCCGGGTCGGACTTGTCGGCTCCGGGCATCGCGGCGATCGTTTGCACCGCCGGATCGAGCGGCGGTCGCAACGGCTTGTTGGAGGTCGGATCGACCGGCGAGACGTATTTGAGCAGGTCATCGCTGAGATACGACCGCAAAATGTCGTAGAAGTCCTGAACGGTCGGCTGCTGCACCACGTCGGCCCACTGCTGTTGGCCGTTGATCGTGGCCGTCACTTCGAACGGGCTGAGGTTGACCAGTGGGGCGCCGTCCATCGTCGGTGTCCACGGCCCCGCCGACGCCTCGACCACCGGCCCAACTGGCGCCCCGGCCACCGGCCCCACTGACGCCTCATCGATTGCCTCACGCTGCGGGGTCATCACCATCGGCTGAGCCGAGCCCGACGGCACGTATGTGCCGCGGACGGCGTACACCACCGGCGGAACGGCAGCGGCGTCGACGAGTATCGCCCCTTCGAACGTCTGGGCGTCCGGCGAGAATTCGGCAAGGAACAACGTCGGGAAGATCGGGTTGAAGGCCCGCGGGGTCGGCGGCAACATTGATCGATCGTCGGAGTCGGGCACCTGACCCACCGCGTCGAAGCTGAAGACGCCATCGCCGGTCATCACCGTGATCGCCGAAACGTCGGGCATCCACTCGTTGTACGTGGCGGTGTCGGTGAACACCGGCAGGATCTCGGCCACATTGCCGATCCCGATGTCGGAGGTGACCGAATAGCCGAATTGGAACCCGGCGTCGATCCAAGTCGCCGTATCCCAGCTCACCCCATCGGTGTGCAGCTCCAAGGATGGTGGTGCTCCGCTCGTCAGGTGGGCCCCGGCGTTGGCCGACAGCACGCAGTCGAAGACGACCGGGCGAATGGAGACCTGCACATTGAACTGGGTCCCGGCGACGGTGATCAGCCCCGAGCCAACCAGGCCCTGGTCGCGCAACAGGATCGTTCCCGATGTCCGTCCGGCCGGTATCAGCGTCGACCACTGCACGAAGCCATCGCCGTACGACCAGTCGGCCGCCGGTACCTGGATGTCGCCGAGGTGCAGCGTGGGAGAGTCCCCGTCGGGGTGACCGATGCGAAAGTCAGGAACGACCGGGGCGGGCAGCGTCGACGACCGCAGCACCGGAGCTATCACATTGACCTGGTAGTCCAGCGAATCCGGTCTTAGCAAGGCGAGCAACACTCGACCGGGCGACTGGATAATGACCGACGATGAGGATTGGGGCACGACCACTCCTGAATAGACGCTGACCGCGGCTTCGCGGACTGAGCGCCGATGCTAGAGCAGGAGCGCCAGCACCTTGACAGGGGTCATCGAGGGCCAGGTTTCATCGAGGGCCAGGTTTCATCACGGTGAGCGGGTGGCCCCCGCCGCTGTCCTCAGGCCGGGAGAGCAGGTTCGGCGGGCTCGACCGGCTCTACCTCGGGGAGGAACGAGTTGAGGTTCTTCAACCGCTTGTCGTTCGAGAACAACTCGATCGGCGGAATCTGATCGAGGCGCAACTGGCGCTGGATGATCAGGCAGGCGAGATGCTGGTTGTACTCCGCCAGCGTCACGGCCCAGCCATCACGACCCGCGCGAGCCGTGCGACCGCTGCGGTGCAGGTAGTCCTTGGAGTCCTTGGCCGGCGTGTGGTGGAGCACCACGTCGATGCCGTCAACGTCGATGCCGCGGGCGGCAACGTCGGTGGCGACCAGCACGGCCAGCTCACCACGTGAGAAGCGAGCAAGCGCCCGGTCGCGCATCGGCTGCGGCAAATCGCCGTGGATCGCCGCGCAGGGAACATTGAGATCTTGCAGGGCGATGGCGACTCGGTCGCAGCTGCGCTTGGTCTCGCAGAACACGATCGTGCGCTCGACCTCGCGGGAGATTGCGGCGATCACCTTGTCTTTGTCCATGTGGTGGACACCGAGGAACAGGTGATGCATCGTGCCGACCGTCTCGGTCGACGAGTGCAGCGACACCTCGGCTGGATCGGTCATGTACTGACGGATCAGGTGGGCGACATCGCCATCGAGCGTCGCCGAGAACAGCATGGTCTGGTGTTTGTGGGTGATGCGCCGCAGAATCCAGTCGACCTGCGGGGTGAACCCGTCGTCGGCCATCCGGTCGGCCTCGTCGAGCACCACGACCTGGATGTCGTCGAGGGTGACTTCACCCTCTTTGAGTAGGTCGATCAGTCGCAACGGTGTAGCCACGACGACATCGATGCCCATTTCGAGATGACGAACCTGTGAACCTCGCGACGAACCGCCGTATACGGCGAGCACCGACCGGTTGCAATGCTTGGCGATCGGTTCCAGCACGCTGGCCACCTGCTGGGCCAACTCTCGCGTGGGGACCAACACCAGGGCACGCGGGTGCTTCGGGGCCGACCCGGGAGTGACTCCAGCGAGCAATGGCACACCGAAGGCCAGCGTCTTGCCGGAACCGGTGCGGGCGCGACCACACAGGTCGACACCGGTCAGCGCGACAGGGATTGCTTCGATCTGAATCGCGAACGGCTCGGCGAAACCGCAGGCGGCGAGGCCGGCGTCGATTTCGTCGGGAACGCCCAGCCGGGCGAAACCGGTCGGGGTCTCGACGGCGACCGTCGGCCCCGACATCACCACCGAGGGAACGGCGGGCTGCAGGTCTCGATCGGTCGACGATGAGGTGGAGGATGGGGAGCGACGGCGGGAGCGTCGGGGGCGATCAGCGTTCGATCGCGGAGCGTTATCTGGCATGAGGAAGGTGGTGTCGGGACCCGCCATCGGGCACCTGGCACGCCGCCAGATTACCGTGCTCACGCTCGGAATCCGTGGCAACCGTCCGAGTGCTATTCCGTTCGCCGAACGCTCCTCGTCGTGACAGAGCGCAGAGCCGGATTATTGTCCGCTGCCATGAAGGTGCCTCTGACGATCAATGACCACCTGCGCCGCGCTGTGGAGCTGTATCCCCACCGAATCGGCGTCGTCGACGAGCCCGATCAACCGGCCGCCTCGTGGGGGTCACTGACATATGCCCAGATGAACGAACGGTCGCGGGCGATCGCCGCCGGGCTCGACGCGTTGGACATCGCCGTTGGGGAACGGGTGGCGATGGTCAGCCACAACTCGGCGCGTCTGTTGACGGCGTTCTACGGCGTGTCGGGCAGCGGCCGCATCCTGGTGCCGATCAACTTTCGCCTCGTCGCCGAAGAGGTCAAGTACATCATCGCCCACTCCGGTGCCCGTGTCTGGCATGCGAAACGGGCTGAGGAATTCGCGGGCTACGCACCGCCTGAGCAAATGACGCACAGTCCCGGCTATTTCCGCGCGCTCGTTGCCGATTTGCGTCGCCTGCATCCGGAGCGTGAGATTCGTCAGACGTTTGCCCAGAACCTGTTGGCGAAGATCGCCGAAGACATCGACCTGAAGCAAGCCCCCATCGATAGAGTCGAAGACCTTTACCGCGACGACATTCATTTGACCCTCAGCCACGGCAGGTATCTCGCGCACAACGCCATGCGGCGTGCGTTGGGGCAGGGATCCTCCGCGGCCGGGTTCGAGAAACTCGATCCCCAGGTGAAGAAGTATCTCGACGGCGTGCTGGCTCAATTGACAACAACTCCCGCGGACAAGACGCTGTTGACGCAGATCCTCTCGATCGAAGAAGCAGTTGATCGCGCGGCCCTCGTTGCGAAGGTGTCCGACCCGAACTTGGGAGGCAAACTTGTCGCCCT
>JANNNL010000727.1:0-7328 GCA_031398525.1 Actinomycetes bacterium
CGAGTCGGTCTCGGCGTCGCTCGGTACCTGCTGCCGATGTGGTTCCAGATCGTCATCAACATGTCGATGTTGATCTACTGGGCAATCGCCGACGGGCTGTTCGACGTGCGGCAGGCAAAGCGAATCTTCGGGGTGCTGTCCGCTGGCCGGTCGATGGGGTTCGTCGTCGGAGGTTTGGCGGCGTCGGTCCTCGTCCGGTTCGTCAAGACGACGGAACTCCTCCTCGTCAGCGCCGGTTCGCTGGCCCTCGCCTGTGTCGCCATGAGAGCGGTGTGGCGCCTCGATACCCCTCCGTCCGTGCTTGGCAAAGGATCGACACCCCGTCCGGGTCCGGGGCGGCGGGGGCGGTCGATCACTGCACTGATTGGCCACCACTACTACCGCTGGATCATCGCCTTCGTCACGATGTGGTGGGTCGGCTACTTCGTTATCGACAAGATCTTTCTCGGCCAAGTCGTCGCCCACGCGTCCGATCAAACGGGCATTGCGAGCTTCCTCGGCGTCTTTTACGCCGCGGCGGGGGCCTTTCAGTTTGTCATCGGCGCGTTCGTCACTGGTCGAGTCGCTCACCGACGAGGGCTGACCCTGTCGCTGGTGGCGACTCCGGCGCTGCTGCTCGTCGGATCGGTGGCGTTCGCGATCGTCTCGGGTGGATCGAGTTCCGGCGCTGCGCTCCTCGTGCTTGCCGTGGCGATGAAGGCCGTCGACCATGGTGTTGGGTTCGGACTCGACTATGCGGTGCACGGCATCGCCTACCGCGCCGTTCCGCTCACCGTGGTCGGCCGGGTGGCAACCCTCGCCGAAGGGTTTGGCCAACCGATTGCACTGGCGGCGACGGCGCTCGGCTTGATCGGGCTGGAGCAGGGGCTCGGGCTGGGGGCGAGTGCGGTCGGCGTCACGGCGGTTGTTGTCGTGGGGATATGGGTGGTGGTGGCGGCTCAGCTTGGGCGTTCGTATCCCGTCGCGCTGGCCGCATCGTTGGCCCGGCGGCAGTTCTCAACCGATCGGCTCTCCTTCACCGACCGTGCGGGTCGCGAGGCGCTCGCTACGGCGACCCGCGATCCATCTCCTGCGGTCGTGATCTACGCCGCGCGGGTGCTCGGCCGTCTCGATTCGGATTCGTCACTGCCGCTACTCCCCACGCTGAGCACGCACAGCTCGGTCGAGGTTCGCCGATGGGCACTTGCCGAGATCGAACGTTGCGCGGACCGGGCGCTGCTGGGTTCATGGGAACTGGCGTCCGAGACCGATCCTCTGGCCAGGCAATATGGCGTTCGTGCCCTCGTGGTGACCGCCTCGGACCGTGACGGTCCTACAACGATCGAGGGTTGGCTCGACGACGACGACCCCGCCGTCCGCCGGGGGGCAATCGAGGGCCTGCTCCGCCTCCATGACGAAGCGCCTGCAGGCCGCATCGGGTGGGAGCGTCCGCTCCGACCGCTTGCCGTCGCCCGAACCCTCGCATTGTCGCAGTCCGCTTCCGAGTCGGATCGCGTCGTCGCCGCAACGATCATCGGAGCAACGGGGTCCCGTGACCTGGCCTCCCCACTGGTCGAACTGATCGGCGACGAGTCACCCGTGGTCAGCCGGGCGGCGATCGATGCTTCCAGCCGCCTCGTACCGCTGGACGATCCGCGTTTGGACGAAGCACTCGTTGCCGCGACGGCCCGCCCGGGGTGCGCAAACGCAGCGGGACTCGCCCTCGCCGAGAAGGGTCTCGTGGTGCTGCCGGCGATCGACGCAGCGTTGGCTGCTGCTCGATCCGACCGACAATTGGTCGTCCTTGCGACGACCGTCGGCCGTATCGGAGGGGCAGAGGCGCTCCGCCGGATCGACACGCTTCTGGATCATCGCGACGGTGTAGTGAGGGCATCGGTATTCGCCGCCCTCGTGTCCGCGACCGTCGCGCCGAGTGGTTCGGCCGTAGCCATGCCACCGATTGGCCCGGCGTGCCAAACGCGGCTGATGATCTGCCTGGCGCGTGAGGCCGACGACATCGAGTACCTCGCCGGATGCATCGGGGCGATTCCCGAGCCCGACGGTCGAGCTCTTGCGGGCGCGTTGCGGGCGGCGCTTTCCCGATCGGTGACGAACCTGGTGGCGGTTGCCGTGACGTTGTCACCCGATGTTGTGCGCGCGGCCGCGGCACATCGGCTGCTGACGACCACCGACCTGCCCCGACTTCCGGACGTCATCGATCTCCTCGAGCCGGAGCTGTCGGCATCGGTGCGCGCTATTGCAATTCCGGTCATGGAGCGGCTGGCTCGGCCAAGACCGCCAAGCACTTTGCAACAAACGACCCTGGCCGGCCTGATTGTCGGTACCACCACCGGTGGGTGGGCATCGGCGACCGACCCCTGGCTGAGGGCCGCAGCCTGCCACCTTGCCGGTGTCCGACGACTTGCCCGTTGCCGGGACGCACTAGTCGCGGCGTGCAACGACGACGACCCCGACGTGAGCGAGTCGGCCCGACGAGCCATCGCTTCGATCGACCATCAGGAGGAACCGGCCATGTTCTCGACCGTCGACAAGGTGCTCGCCCTGAAACGGGTTTCGCTGTTCGCCGAGACTCCCGATGACGTGCTGGCCGCCGTTGCCCGACTGGTTCGCCAAGAGATCGTCGATGCAGGCGCCGTGATCGTCCGCGAGGGCGATCACGGCGACGAGATGTACATGATCGCCGCCGGTCGAGTCGAGGTACGACGCGGGGGCCGCCTGCTCAACGGGCTGAGCGATGGGGACGTCTTCGGTGAGATGGCGGTGCTCGACCCGGGACTCCGCTCCGCCACGGTGACCTGCGTCGAGCCGACCCATCTGTTGGTGCTGGATCGGGCACCGCTGTACGACTTGCTCACGGAACGACCCGAAATTGGCCTGGGGATCATCAAGGTGCTTGTCGGCCACCTTCGGGATCGGGTTGCCGATCTCGACATGAGCAGAGGGAATCCGCCGTGACGCGCGATCGGCCGGATCTGAATGGGGCGATCAACTACGCTTACGGTCGGCTGCTGACCGAGTTGGGCCCAGAGCTGTCGTACCACGACGTCGCCCACACCCGGGACTGGGTCGTCCCGGCTGCGCTCCGGCTGGCCTCGGCATCCGGCATCGGCGGTGTCGACCGAGACCTTGTGTTGTCTGCAGCGTGGTTTCACGACCTCGGGTACATCGAACGCTACGCAGCCAATGAACCGATCGGCGCCCGGCTCGCCGGCGAGGCGCTGCCGATGTTCGGGTATCGATCCGAGCACGTGCGGTCGGTTCAGGGGATGATCCTGGCAACCGCCGTGCCCCAACACCCACAGGGAATCCTTGAGCAACTGGTGGCCGACGCCGACCTCGACATCCTGGCACGATCCGAGATGCTCGACCAGAACCATCGTCTACGCGACGAGCTCAGCCGGTGTGCGACCCCGAGCAGCGATGAAGAGTGGTACGCCGGTCAAGTGCACTTCTTCGACGCCCACCACTACTTCACTGCGGCAGCACGGCGGATGAACGATGCGACCAAAGCCCAGAACCGGACGATCCTCGCCAACTTGCTCGAAGCCGCACAACTGGCCCGGCCCTGACCAATGATCGGCTGGGTAGCGACCCGGGGCGACTGTCGGTTCGGGCTATAGAGCGTCGGGGACGCCGTCGTCTAGAGCGACGCGGGTGGCGTTGAGGAACATGGCGACGAGGTGGTAGTTGCCCACGGCGGCGATGACATCGAGCATCTGGGCGGTGCTGTACGTCGCCGATAGTCCGCCCCACACCGCATCGGAGAGGGACGATGTCGAATGCAGTTCGTCAGCAGCCCGTAGTAACCACGCGTCATGGTCAGACCATGCCCCGTCGGCCAGATCACCCTTGGTGAGTGAGACTTCGTCGGGCGAGATATCGCAGCTCAGGGCGATGATCGCGTGTTGGCTGAACTCGTAGCGGGACCGGCAGTTCCAGCCGGTCCGCAGGATCAACAGCTCGCGATCTCGCAGCGGCAGCGTTGACTTCGACAACACGTGGGCGGCGAACACGATCCACCGCTTGAGCAAATCGGGGTGGTGGCCGAGCGTGCCGAAGATGTTCAGCGGCTCGCCGCTCGGACCGTTGAGACCCTTGGCGAAGATCTCGGCGAGCCGGGGGTCGTCGTTGGCCGTGACGGGAGCGAGCCGGGGCCCGTTCACCAACTCATCGCCGACCTCAGCCATCGGACGGACCGGACCCCAGACCGAGTACGCCGCCGCCCGCCCCGAGCGTGCCCGACGCCCGGTAGATCTCGAGCTTCTCGCGGGAGTCCTCGATGTCGAGATTGCGCATCGTCAATTGACCGATGCGGTCGAGCGGGCCGAACGCCGACTCTTCCACCCGTTCCATCGAGAGTCGCTCGGGCTGGTAGGTGAGGTGCGGGCCGGTGGTGTTGACGATCGTGTAGTCCTCGCCCCGACGCAACCGCACGGTGACCTCGCCGGTCACCGCAGTGCCGACCCAGCGCAACAGCGGCTCGCGCAGCATCAGGCTCTGCGGGTCGAACCAGCGACCCTCGTAGAGAAGTCGCCCGAGGCGGCGGCCCATCGTGCGGTAGTTCTCGATCGTGCCTTCGTTGTGGATGGCGGTGATCAGCCGTTCGTAAGCGATCGACAACAGTGCCAGCCCCGGGGCCTCGTAGATGCCACGCGACTTCGCTTCGATGATCCGGTTCTCGATCTGGTCGCTCATTCCTAGGCCGTGGCGTCCGCCGATCGCGTTCGCCTCCATCACCAACCCGACCTGATCGGGGAACTCGACACCGTTGATCGCTACTGGCCACCCTTCGTGGAATCGCACGCGGACGGTTTCCGAGGCGACTTCGACATCGTCGCGCCAGGCGGCGACGCCCATGATCGGATCGACCAGATCCATGCCGTTCGACAGCTCTTCGAGCAACTTCGCCTCGTGGGTTGCGCCCCAGATGTTGGCGTCGGTGGAGTACGCCTTCTCCTTGCTCTGGCGGTACGGGAGTTGGCGATCGATGAGGAACTGACTCATCTCGGCGCGCCCGCCCATCTCGTCAACGAACGTCGGGTCGAGCCACGGCTTGTAGATCCGCAAGTTCGGGTTCACAAGCAGGCCGTAGCGATAGAACCGCTCGATGTCGTTGCCTTTGTAGGTCGAGCCGTCGCCCCAAATGTCGACGCCGTCATCGTGCATCGCTCGCACCAGAAGGGTGCCAGTGACCGCCCGGCCGAGTGGTGTCGTATTGAAGTATGTGCGTCCTGCAGTAGTGATGTGGAACGCCCCGCACTGCAGCGCAATCAACCCTTGGAGCACAAGTTCGGCCCGGCAGTCGACCAGGCGGGCCTCGGCCGCGCCATAGACCCGAGCTCGTTCGGGGACCGTGTGGAGTTCGGGCTCGTCATACTGCCCCAGATCGGCGGTGTACGCGTAGGGGACTGCCCCTTTCTCGCGCATCCAGGCGACGGCGGCCGACGTATCGAGGCCGCCCGAGAAGGCGATGCCGACGCGCTCGCCGACAGGAAGATTGGTGAGAACTTTCGACATAGCGGAGTCAGGCTAGTGGTCGAGGTAGCTTCAGACTTATGAGCTCTGATAAGCCCACCGTGACCATTCCCGATACCGATGCGCCGAGCGAACTCGTCATCGACGACCTGACCGTCGGCACCGGCGACGAGGCCTCGCCCGGCGACAACGTCGAGGTGCACTACGTCGGCGTGGCGTGGTCGAACGGCAAGCAGTTCGACGCCTCGTGGGACCGCAACGAGACCTTCGAGTTCCGCCTCGGCCGCGGCCAGGTGATCAGCGGCTGGGACCAAGGGGTCGCCGGCATGAAGGTTGGCGGTCGTCGTCGGCTGACGATTCCGTCGGCAATGGGCTACGGCAGCCAGGGTGCGGGCGGCGTGATCAGGGGCGGCGAGACATTGGTGTTCGTCGTCGACCTGATCAACGTCCGATAGCCCGGAGTTCTCGGGCCGGTTGTACCCGCTCAGCGGCGAAAACCGGCCCGAGAACCTCGCAGTCGGTCGGTAGCCTGAGGGCCATGTCCCTCGACGTATTGACCGAAGCGGCGCGCCGTCGGACGTTTGCGATCATCTCTCATCCCGACGCCGGCAAGACCACGCTGACCGAAAAGCTGTTGTTGTACTCGGGAGTGGTGCAAACCGCCGGCGCCGTCAAAGCTCGTGGAGGGCGCACCGCGGCCCGGTCCGACTGGATGGAGATGGAGCGCGAGCGCGGCATCTCGGTGTCGTCGACGGTCATGCAGTTCCCCTACGGCGACTGTCTGATGAACTTGCTCGACACCCCTGGTCACAAGGACTTTTCCGAGGACACATACCGGGTGCTTGCCGCGGTCGACGCGGCGGTCATGGTGCTCGACTCCGGCAAAGGCATCGAGCCCCAGACCCGCAAGTTGTTCGAGGTCTGCCGTAGCCGCAACACCCCGATCATCACGTTCCTCAACAAGCAGGACCGCCCGGGGATGTCGCCGCTGGAGTTGATCGACGACATCACCTCGAAGCTTGAACTACAGATCGCCCCGATGATGTGGCCGGTCGGCCCGTCGGGAGATCTGGTCGGACTACTCGACGTCACCAACAACACGCTGATTCGGGCCGACCGCACGGCCCGTGGCGCCAAGATCGGTGACGAGGAGACGTTGAAGGAGGACGAGGCGCGAGCCATCGGCGGTGCCGGATGGGCGCAGGCGCAAGAAGAGTGTGAGTTGCTCGCCTCGGCCGACGGCGGCTGGAGCCGGGCCGCCTTCGCCGCCGGCAACCTGTCGCCGGTGTTCGCCGGGTCAGCGCTGACCAATCTCGGCGTGCGCCAGTTGCTCGAAGCGTTGGTCACGGTTGCTCCGTCGCCGTCGGTTCGCTACGAGTCGAACGGTGATCTACGCGACCTTGATGCCCCCTTCGCCGGGATCGTGTTCAAGATCCAGTCCAACGTCGATCCCTCCCATCGCGATCAGATGGCGTTCGTGCGGGTGTGCTCGGGCCGTTTCGAGCGGGGCGAGCCGCTGACGCAGTCGTCAAACGGCCGCGTTGTCACCACCAAGCACGCAGCGACGACGCTGGGGCGCGAACGCGACACGATCGACGAAGCGTTTCCCGGCGACGTGGTTGCCCTGGTCAACGCTCGGAACCTGCGGATCGGCGAGACGGTCTATTCGGGCAAGCCGGTCGAGTTTCCCCCGCTGCCGCGCTTCGAACCCGAGAACTTCGCGTCGGCGAGACCGTTGGATGTCTCGAAGTCGAAGCAGTTCCAGACCGGCGTCAATCAACTCGATGCCGAGGGCGTCATCCAGGCGTTGATTGAAGATGGCAACTCGTCACGGCCGATCATCGCCACCGTCG
>JANNNL010000738.1:0-12680 GCA_031398525.1 Actinomycetes bacterium
CCACGAGCAGCGTGCCGCCCAGGATTCCGGTTGCGTAGATCAGCCGCGTCGGCAATGTGTGGGTGTCGATGTCGATCGCCGACAGCGCAATACAGCCGGCACCGACGACGAGGAACGCAGCGAACGTCGCGCAGTCGGCGAACCGCCATCCAACCGCGGCCCCGACGCCCGCCGTCAGCGCCTCGACGAACGGATACCTCGCGCTGATCCACACCTGACACGATCGGCAACAGCCGCGCAACCTCAGCCACGACAGCACGGGAATCAGGTCGGAACGCCGCAGTGGCTCGCCGCAATCGGGACACGACGATGCCGGACTGATCAACGACAGACGCTGCGGGAGCCGCCAGATCAACACGTTCAGAAACGATCCGAGGCACAGCCCGATGAGCGCCCCGATGCCAGCCCGCAACCATGGATACTCCGCCATTGCCCGTTTAGCCCGCCGATGAGTTGCGGTCGAAAGTTGCAATCGCCAACTTCAGGCGGCCCAGCGCCTCGGCGCACAGTTGCGACACCCGTGACGGGGTGACTCCCATCTCGGCCGCCAGGGCCTGCATCTGGCGTTCCTCGAAGTACACCGCCTCGATCACCCGACGCAGACGGGGAGGAAGCGAACCAACCGTGTTGCGCACGAACTCGATCAGCTCGCTGTCGAGGACATGCGCCAGTGGGTCGGGCCCGTCGCCGGCAACGTCGTACGCACCCGACATCTCCGACACGTTCACCGATTGATGGAGTCGGCTTGCCCGGTCCAGGTCGGCCAACGTCTGGCGCACCTCCGCCGGGCGCAGCGAGGCGCACGCCGCGATCTCGTCGAATCTCATGTTCGGCGAGGTGCCGGCTCGACGATCGGTCACCGGGAACACAGGCACTCCGCCGGTCGGCCGCGGCGATGTGGGGTGGTCCAGCGAGCCTCCCGGTGATGCAGCAGCCGGCGATAGCGCAAGGGTGTCGATCGCGGCGAGGACGAGACGCGCCCGCGCCCGTTGCGGTCGCGTCAGCCAGTCACGGCTGCGGAGATCGTCAAGAATCGCCCCCGTCACGCGGCCGCGAGCGTGCACCTCGAACGGAACGCCGGTCTCTGAGCGGTATGACCGCTGCGCTTGGGCCAGTCCGAGCATCCCGGCGGAGAGCAATTCCTCCCGGTCGACGGACCGCGGAACTCGCAACGAGATGTCACGCACGATACGTCGGACCATCGGCAACGCCGCAATCGCCATTTGAGCGCTGAGGTCTGGTGATTCGGATTCCGACAGACGACATTCCGCCACGCTAAGAGTTGCCACCGCTACATCTTGGACACCTTCATGCTGACACGTCCCCGAGCGCGGTGGGGGATTTCATCGAACCCCCTCCCCCATCCGGGTGATCCCATATTGCTACCCGTGGTGCTATATTGACCTCCCTTGGTGAGTTCAATGCACGCGGCATCAGAGAATCTTCCAAGGACAAGGGCAAAACACAGATGACATTGACGATCACAGCTACCGAAAACGCTCAGACAGCCACTCGAAAGCGACCGGCGAACGGGCCGACGACGACCGTGACAGTCCTGGTGGTCGAGACACAGCAGATGGTCGCCAGTGGCTTGTCGAGCGTGCTCGCTACCGTCGAACGACTGTCGGTCGTCGGGTGCACCCACACCGCCGACCGTGCCGGCCACCTGATCCGCGAAACTCAACCCGACGTCGTGATTCTTGACACTCGCATCCAGGGCGGCAGCGAGAGAGCCGTCCGGCACATCGCCCAAATCAGCCCCCTCAGCACCGTGTTGGTGCTCGGTCTCGACGAGCCGATCGTCGACATCGCCCGGGTGTTGGCCGCCGGGGCTGGGGGCTATGTCACGAAACATCAGCCCTTTGAAGAACTTGTCAACGCGGTCTTCGACGTTCGCGCCGGCCGTCGGGTCATTGCCCCCGAAGTGCTCGTCCCGCTGCTTGACCACGTGGCTCACGGCCGGCCGATGGAGCTCTCCGACCGTCAGCAGCGCCTCGTGCTACTCCTCGCCGACGGGATTCGGACCGCGGATATCGCGGCGGCACTCGGCGTCAGCGTCGGTACGTTGCGCAATCAACTCCGTGGCCTGCTGGTTCGTCTCGGTGCCCATTCCCAACTCGAAGCAGTAGCCATCGCCCGCCGCCGGGGTCTGCTGCGGAATCCGCCATCTTCGGGAGAGCGAGTCGGATCATGACGACCGCCATCGTCATCGAGCACGCTGCGTTGACTCGCCGCGGCATCCAGGCGCTCCTTCCCCAGGCCGGAATTCGATGCGTTGGCTCGACGGCTACGGCGACGGAGGGCTATCGCATGGTCGGCCAGACTCAACCCGATCTGGTCGTCGTCGGTTCATGCCCCGATTCCCGGCCTCTCGACCTGATCGAGCGCCTGGCGCGACTTAACGGATGTCGCCTGCTGGTGATCACTCCGATCGCCGACGTGATCGCTGCGTATCAGCTGTACAAGGCGGGGGCGATTGGCGTGGCCTCGCCCAATGCATCGGAGGACGAGTTCCGCCAAATGTTCGAATCTGCGGTGCTCGGCCGACGCTATGTTCCTGCCAACTTGTTGATCGACGCGCTTGATACGCCGATTCGGCTGCCCCATGATGGCTCACTGAGCCACGAGTTGACCGTCCGCGAACGCGAGGTGCTCAACGTGTTGGCGCTCGGCTACACCAATCGCGAGATCGCCGACCAGCTGTGCATCGGCGTGGAGACGGTCAAGACCCACCTCAACAGCATCTACTCCAAATTCTCGGTGTCACGGCGCAGTCAGGCTGTATCGCTCGCCATCCGGCACCGGCTGCTGTAACCGCGTTACCCAGAATCGGCCAGTTCATCGGGTGCAGCTGCTCGGATGATCGACCGCACCTCATCGCCGGTCAACTCGTCGTGGGCGACGAGCGCCATCGCCAAGGCCCTGAGCGTTTCGATGTTGCCTTCAACCAAGCTGCGGGTGAGCTGTTCGGCTTCCATCAGCAACACCTCGGCCGCCATCCGCGATGGTTCGTCGCCGAGCACCTTGGCCACTAGATTGCCCGCGCCGGGCATCTCTGCCGCATCAAGACTCAGCCGGCTTCCCCCAGCCCCGATCGCACCGACAAGGGTGGCGACGATCTTGGTCGCCGCGTTCAGATCCGCGGCGATTCCCGACGACGCCTCACCGAACTCCAGCTCCTCGCTGACCATTCCCGCCAACGCCACGTGCATCAGCGCCCGGGCGTCCGACGGGGTGTGCACGTTGATCTCGCGCCCATCGTCGTGGGCGACAAGCCCCAACGCATCGGCGCGGCGCAGGATTGACGCGATCGTCACCCGGCGACCAACCAGTTCGGCCACCAGTGCGTGACCGGCCTCGTGGACGGCGATCCGCCACCGCTCGTCGGTGTCGATCGCAGTCGGTGACGGTTGACCAAGTTCCGTGGTCAGCTTCGCCTCGAGCACATCGCCCCAGCTCAGCGACCGTCGTGATGAGCGTAAGGCACAGATCAATGCCTCGTCGAGCACCCGCTCGATCTGGGCCGGCGAGTAGCCCACCGTCACTTCGGCGACTTTCAGCGGGTCGACATCGGGTTCGTGGCGCTTCCGGTTCAGGTAGAACTCGGCAATCGCCCGCCGGTCACGCAGCGCCGGCATGCCGAAGTGCACGATTCGGTCGAATCGACCGGGCCGCAGCAACGCCGGGTCGAGTTCCGCCGCCCGATTCGTCGCCCCGATGAGCAACACATTCGCCGGCTCCGAACCGGGCGGGCCAATGCGACGACCGTGAGGCAGCAGTGCGTTGACCGCAGTGGTACACCGGCCCCACAGCACCGCGCCGCGCGTGCGCACCTCAAAGCTCTGCATCTGGACGAGCAATTCGTTGACGACCCCGGCGAACCCCTCGTTGCCGGTGTTCGTTCCTCCGCGACGGGCCATCCCGATCGCGTCAAACTCATCGATGAACCCGATCGCCCCGCCCTCACGCCGGGCCGTTGCCCGCAGCGCCTTGAAGTAGGAGCGGATTTTGCGATTGGTCTGACCGAAGTACATCGACTGGAAGGCGCTCGCCGACACGAACAGGAACGGCACGCCAGCCTCACCGGCAATTGCCTTGGCCAAATAGGTCTTGCCAGTACCGGGCGGTCCCTCGAACAGGACTCCCCGGCGGGACTGGCCACCCATCTCCTCGGTGAACGTCTTGTGGGCAAGAAACAGATTCAACGTGTCAACCGCTTCGGCCACCGTCCCCGCCGCCCCGGCGACATCGCTCAGCCGGACACCAGTTTCATCGGGTTGAAAGACCTGGTGCGGCGATCGGCCTGCGCCGATCATCGGGACGATCACGACCAGGCAGAGCAGAGCGATCGGCGCCATGGGAATCAACAGCTGGCGCTGATCGGTCGTCAGGTTGAGAGTCGGAATGCCGAGGGTCACCGGATTGGGACCGCCGAGCCGCGACAGCACGTAGATCAGCCACACCGCCAGCGCCCCGCCCAGCACGAGCAGTCGACGAAGCCGTCGCTGCTCGCGATAGGTAAACGCGTCGAGACTGCCTCGACTGAGCAGCGCCCCCACGGCGAACCCACTGAGTGACGACGGCCGCCGGGAAACAACTTTCGACATTGGGCTCGGGCAGGTCTGAATTACGGCTGAGCGGCCGATTGTGTTCCGGAGAACATCGACAAGTCGACTTGCAGATCGAACGACTCGGCGAGGCTTGGGTCGACGACCTCGTCGCCGCTGGCTATCGGGTTGACGTTGGCTTGTTCGATGATCGTCAAGCGGGGCAGCGACGCGAGGTTGGTGAGAAACTCATCAACGCCCGCTCGGGATCCGGACGCCGCGAGCGACACCGCGAGCTGCGACCCCTCGCCGAGCGTGGACGCCGCCGGAACCCCGATGTTGAGATGCACGACGGTCACCCCGGCAGCCGTCGCCGCCGCATTGACCTGGTTGAAGAGCGCCGGCGAGTCCTCAGTACGAGGGATCTTGACCAGTAGCGCAGCCAGGTCGGGATCGTCCTTGGATGCCCGGAACGAAGCCAACGCCACCTTGGTTGTAGCCAACTCTGTTTGAGCTTGAGTCAGCTCGTTGCGTCGATCAGTAACCTCGGCCTGCTTCGGCTTGACCAGCAACACGAATCCGGCCGCCGCCACAAGGACGACCAGCAACAGAATCGGCAGGGTCGAGTTGGATTGACGACGCATCAGCCGGCCACCTCGGTCGTGGGGACGTCACTCGAAGGCGGGACTCGGTCGGCCGACGTGAGATCCGGTGGGCTGAACAACGCGTTCGGGGTGAGCTGCACCGAGGCATCGAAGCGATACACGACGGCACCGTCGGCCTTGACCAACTGTCTGACGGATGGTGTCGCAATGTCGGTGAAGCGATCGTCGGCTTCGATGGTTGTGATCCAGGTGGCGATTACATCGATGGCCGCCGCCTCGCCGCTGAACGTAACGGTACCGACGGTCGCCGACGCGACTGCGGCGGCGGCTCCGACCGACACGGTGCTGGTCCCGACGAAACCGTCGAGTTCCACGCCGACCCCGAGGCTCAGGATGTCGAGGTCGGCGAACGCAATGGTCCAATCAATCCGGCGACTGTCGGCCGCCGCAACCATCTGGCGAAGTGCACCTTTCGACAAAGTGATCTGGCCGGGCGCTTCGGAGCGGAGCGCTTCAAGTTCGGCGATTGCCGCGGCGTTGTCCCCTCGCACGGCGACGACCTCATCGCGGACTGTGCCCACCTCACCGCGAGCAGACGTATACATCAATCCCAGCGCACCGAGGAGCACGACTCCGGTACCGGCAAGAACAAGATGACTTCGGCTGATTGATTGACGTTGCAGCACCGGCTTGAGATCGAGCTTCGGATACCGACTGAGTCCCCCGAGGGCGTAGGCGATTGCCGTGGCGACGTACGGCTCATATTCATCCTGTACGTCTCGAGTCAGCCCCTCCACTCCGATGGTCAAACCCTCGAATGGGTCGCCGAAAACCACCGGGTAGCTGAGTCGCTCCGCCAGATGGTGATCGAGCCCGGCCAGCAGCGAGCCGCCACCGCTGAGCACCACCCGATCGATCGGCCGGGCGCCTGGCTGAGCCTGGTAGTACAAAATCGACTCGTGAATGTCGCGCACCAGCTCGTCCAGCACTGTGTCGGCCAGATCGTTGACCCGAGTGAGCAGGTGGCGGTTCTCATTGGTGATTACCCGTCGCTTGGTCATCTCGGCGACGTCAGCTCCGATTGCCAACTGATACTGAATGCGATCGGTGAGTTGCGCACCGACCGGGCTGGTCGCCTTGCGATTGAACAGCAGGTGACCTGCGGTGCAGACAAGGGCGAGCATTGTCCCAGCTCCGACCGAGATCACCAGGTCAACCGATGCAACCGACGCCCCTGCAGCGTTCAGGACCGGTGCTGGGGGGAAAACTCGAGCGAGTGCGAGTGGGGCGACGTCAACCGCAGCGACGGTGAGTCCGGCTTGTTGAACCGCCGCCAGCGTCGGTTGGATCGCATCGTGGGGTGCTGCGGCCAACAGAACTCGACGACGAGGGCCGTCGTCGGTGGAGATGCGGTCGAGCGGCAAGATGTCGAACACCGTGTGGGCCGGATCGAGGGGCACGTGGTCGGCCAGTTCCAGGCCGATCATCGAACGGAGTTCACCATCAGGGAGATCGGCGACTTCGATGGTTCGCA
This sequence comes from Actinomycetes bacterium, assembly GCA_031398525.1. Taxonomy (GTDB): domain Bacteria; phylum Actinomycetota; class Acidimicrobiia; order Acidimicrobiales; family Ilumatobacteraceae; genus JANMJD01. The sequence goes on from JANNNL010000738.1 coordinate 6,687, forward strand.
CGATGGCCCGGGACAACGGAACCCCGACGCGTACTGACTTGCCCTTGATTTTTGTGTCTTTCCACAACGTGCGGAGTGCCGCGGCCACATCGCCAGGTTCGACGACCTCACCTTCGATCACCGAGCCGCTCGGGAGTTGCACCTGACCGAGCCTGGTCAGCGTCGGTCGATCACCCAGTCGGAGTTCGCCGACTCGCACAGCACTTGTGCCAATGTCGAGACCGATCGAGGTTTTGGCCACGTGATCGATGTCCTTTCCGCTTGCACCAAGGGCACCGGGAACGGTCGCCTCTGTCATACATCGGCAGATCGCACGACGTCGTGAGAAGGATTCGTGAGATTCCACCGAACCCTGAGTTGCAGCTCGAAAAACACTTCATCGGCCGCAGCCACGGCCGATAGATGATCACATGGCAGTACTGGAAGGTGACGCGGTCGCCGACCTCACTCAAATCGACTCGTCGGTCATCTCATTACTTCCTCCTCACGTGGTGAGGCGGTATCGCACAGTGCCGCTCCGCCGCCAAGGGTCTCGACTTCTCCTCGGGATGGCCGACACCGGCGACCTGACCGCGGTCGACGACCTGCGGGCGTTCCTCGGAGAGAGCTTCGACCGGGTTCAGATCCCCGCGGCGCGACTTGCCGAGCTGATTCACGAGATCACCAAGACCGACGACGAAGTGCTGTCAGCGGCCCAAGGACTCGTCGAAGAATCGGCCGACACCAACGATCTCAGTCATGTCGCGGCCCTGAGCGAGGACGCGCCGATCGTCAAGTTCGTCAACCTGCTGATTCTGCAGGCGACCCAGGAGCGGGCGTCCGACATCCACATCGAGCCGACCGAGACCGACCTGCGGATCCGAATCCGAGTCGACGGCGTCCTGCACGAGCGGATGCGCCAACCTCGCAGCATCCACGCCGGCGTGGTGTCGCGCCTCAAGGTGATGTCGGATATCGACATTGCCGAACGGCGCAAACCCCAGGACGGCCGGATGTCGGTGATACTTGAGGGCCGCTCGGTCGACCTTCGGGTGTCGACGCTGCCAACGGTGTACGGCGAGAAGGTCGTGATGCGAATTCTCGACCAGTCGACGGGGGTGCAGTCGTTGATCAATCTGGGCTTCCTGCCCGAGCAGTTGGCGATGTACGAGTCGGCCTACCGCATGCCGTACGGCGCAATCCTGGTCACTGGCCCGACCGGCTCGGGCAAGTCGACCACCCTGTACGCGACGCTGGCCCAGCTCAACGACCCGACTCGCAACATTGTGACAGTCGAGGATCCCGTCGAGTACCGCCTCGCCGGGGTCAACCAGGTGCAAACCAACAATCGCGCCGGCTTGACGTTCGCCAGCGCACTCCGGGCGATTCTGCGCCAAGACCCCGACGTTGTTCTCGTCGGTGAAATCCGCGACCGGGAGACCGGAATCATCGCTATCGAGGCGGCGTTGACTGGTCACCTGGTGCTCTCGACGCTGCACACCAACGACGCTCCCTCGACGCCGTTGCGGTTGTTGGAGATGGGGATCGAGCCATTTCTGATCGCATCGTCGCTCGATTGCGTCGTCGCCCAGCGACTGGCCCGCCGGCTATGCGATAAGTGCAAAGGGGCATACAGCCCGACGATGGATCAGTTCGTCGCCGCCGAGTGGGACATGCGAGACAGGACTCCCGATGTCAGCTACCACGCCATCGGGTGCAGTGCCTGTGGTGGAACCGGGTATCGAGGTCGATTGGCCATCCACGAAGTAATGCTCATAACCGAGGAGATCGAACGTCTGATCGTGTCGCACCATTCGACCGATGAGCTGCGGAGACTAGCCCTTGAGCAGGGAATGATCGCCCTACGTCGCGATGGACTACGCAAAGTCGCCGCTGGACTCACCACCTTCGAAGAAGTCTCCCGAGTGATCGCATGAGAGGACTGTCAGCTTCATGACATTCGAACCACCCAAGGAAGCGCTCCTGCGCTCGCTGATCGCCGATGCGCTGAGTGCCGAGGTTCCATACCCCGATGCCGCAACCCGCAGCGCCCAGTCGGTCGACGAGCTGTTGTCGCTGCTCATCGAGGTGGACGGCTCCGATCTGCACCTGACCGCCGGCACCAAGCCAACGGTCAGGGTCAAAGGGGTGCTTGACCGGCTCGAGGACTACAAGTCGCTGACCAGCGCCGACATCGAGCGGCTGGTGTTTCCGATGTTGGACGATGCGCAACGAGCAAAATTCGCCGCAGAGTGGGAGCTCGATCTCGCATACACCATGCCGGGCCGTAGTCGTTTTCGCGTCAATGTTTTTCGTCAGCGAAACTCCACCGGTTGCGTCATCCGCGTTATCCCGTTCCGAATTCCGCCGTTCGATACCCTCGGTCTGCCCGCTGGAGTGAAGAGTCTCACCGATCTAGCCCGCGGTTTGGTGCTCGTGACCGGACCGACTGGTTCAGGCAAATCCACCACGCTGGCTGCGCTGCTCGACATCATCAACCAAACCAAGGCGCTCCATATTCTGTCGATCGAAGACCCGATCGAGTTTCTGCACACACACTCGAAATCGATCGTGAATCAGCGCGAGGTCGGTCGCGACACTGCCTCATTTGCGTCGGGTCTGAAACGGGCGCTGCGCGAGGACCCCGACGTGATTCTCGTTGGCGAGCTACGTGATCTGGAGACGATTCAAATGGCGTTGACCGCCTCGGAAACCGGTCACCTGGTGTTCGCCACACTCCACACACAATCGGCTCCTCAGACTGTCGACCGCATGGTGGATGTGTTCCCGCCGGAGCAACAGGATCAGGTGCGCACCATGTTGGCCACCACCCTGAAGGCCGTCGTCACTCAGCAGTTGATCCCGACCGCCGATGGACTCGGCCGGGCGGTCGCTGCCGAGGTGATGGTGACGACACCGGCCATCCGCAACTTGATTCGAGAGCGCAAAGGGTTCCAGATCACGACTCAGATGCAGGCTGGATCGAAGTTCGGCATGGTCACGATGGACCAAAGCCTGGCCTTGCTCGTGCGCGCGGGACGAATCACCCCGCAGATTGCCCTCGAGCGCGCCGGTGACCCGGAGAACCTTCGTGGCCTGCTCGGCACTCGGCACTAGGCGCCATCCATCGTGGCAACCACATTTTCGTACAAGGTACGGGACCAACACGGCCAACTGATCGAAGGCACGCTCGATGCGTCGAGCAAGGAGTTCGTCAACTCCAAGCTGCGCGAGATGGGCTATGCCCCGCTCGAAATCAACGAGCAACGCAAGAGTGTGCTGACGAAGGACTTCACCATCGGCGGTGGATCCAAGATAAAGATCCGCGACCTCGCCGTGATGTCCCGACAGTTGGCCACGATGATCGCCGCGGGTATGCCGCTCATTCGCGCCCTCAACGTCCTCAAGGACCAGACCGAGAACAAGACGCTGATCGGGGCGATCAGCGACATCCGAGCCGATATCGAGCGGGGCGTGTCCTTTCATCAAGCGGTCGAGCGGCATCCAAAGATCTTCCCGCCGCTCTACGCCCCGATGATCAAAGCCGGCGAGACCGGCGGTGTGCTCGACACCATTCTCGACCGCTTGGCCAAGACGCTCGAGAAGCAAGCTGAGCTACGCGGCAAGGTCCGTTCGGCGATGGCGTACCCCGTCATGGTCGGTGCGCTCGTCGTACTGATCGCCACCGGCATGCTGGTGTTCATCGTGCCTCGGTTCGAGTCGATCTACGCCAGTCTCGACGGCACGCTGCCGCTGCCGACCCAGATCTTGCTCAAGATCTCGCGCACCTTGACCAGCAAAGGCTGGCTCGTCGCCCTCGTCCTGGGCCTGTCTGTCGTCGGCTTCCGCCGGTGGATCGCCACGCCCGCCGGGCGGATGCGAGTCGATCGTTTCAAGCTGAAAGCTCCGCTCTTCGGCCAGCTCGCATCGAAGACGGCGATCGCCCGCTTCGCCCGCACCCTGTCGTCGTTGATCCGCGCCGGAGTGCCGATGATGGAGTCTCTCGCCATCGTCGCCACCACGTCGGGCAACGCGGTGGTTGAAGCTGCCGTCGACGACACCCGAGAGAAGGTTCGCCACGGATCGGCCATTTCCGCAGCGATCGCGGGACACGAGGTGTTCCCGGCCATGGTGATCCAGATGATGGCGGTCGGCGAGGAGACCGGAGCGCTGGACGAGATGCTCGAGAAGATGGCTGACTTCTACGAAGAGGAGGTCGAGGCCACCGTGAATGCGTTGACTTCGCTGATCGAGCCACTCCTCATGGTCTTCATGGGTGTCGTGGTCGGTGGCATGATCATTGCCCTCTACATGCCGATCTTCAAGCTCATCACGATCGTTCAGTGATGCGGCGGCTCCGGCGGGGAGGTCCGTTTCGCACTGGGGACGATGGATTCACCCTCGTCGAGATGACAATGGCGTTGGCGATCTTGGCCGTGACGGCCGCGTTCTTCGCCGCCCAGCTTGCGTCGAGTTACACCATCTACGGCAAGTCACGGGAACGGACCCTCGCCGAGGAGATCGCCACCGAACAACTCGAACGGGCCCGCGACCTCGACTACGAGCGGGTAGGGACCAACCCCGGCAACCCGCTCGGCACGATTCCCAAGACCAAGAACGTCACGCTCGGCGGGTTGACGTTCAACGTCACAAACACCGTGACGTTCGTTGATGACCCAGTGCCGGCGCGTCTGGCGTCGCGGACGAACTACAAGCAGATGCGCGTGATCGTTGCCCGCAAGGGCACGACCTTCGCCGACATGCAGACCCTCATTGCCCCCCGCTCGCAATCGTCGCTGACCAGGGGCAGTATCAAGGTGACGGTCTCGGACTACTACACGAATCAGGTCATCCCCGGGGCGACAGTCGAGGTAACCGGAGGCCCCAGTCCCTCAGCGACCGATCTCACCGACGGCCTCGGCGAATCACTCTTCGTCGGGTTGCTCCCCACCGAACCCACAGGGCCGCAGAGCCACTACTCGATCGCCGCCCGAAAGGGCGACTACAACGTGCTACCGGAGTATGTCGCGCCGGCCGCGGCGGTCTATCCGACGCTCGTCGCCAGCCAGACCTTCGACACCACTATTCAGATGTACAAGACCGTGTACCTGGCGGTCCGGTTGATGTTTCCTGACGGTCGGACCTTCCCGTACTACGCCGATCTGACCGTCACCGCCACCGGGGTCAATGCGGTCACCGGCTACTGGGGCGGAACCACCTGGATCAACTGGATCGACTCGGGACCGGTGAGACCTGGGAACCAATACTCCGTGTCAGCCCGGGCAACAGTGTTCGGAGAGACACTCGTCAGTACTACACCGGTCACCAAGGTCGTACCCGATGACTATCCAAATGTGATCTTTTCGGAGTTCGTGCTTGTCATGCCCGAGTTGACCTGCCCGGGTTCGGCGATCAAAGTCACCGATTCAAACGGCGGCTTGCTCACCGGTGCCCTCGTCAGAATCACTGGAGGCGACGGCAACGTCACCCTCGAGGGTTACACCGACTACAACGGCTACGTCCAGATCCCGATTCCGGGCTCAGTGGCGCCCTATACCCTCACGGTTCCGGTGCAAGGCGCGGTGACCACCGAGTTCACTCAGCCCATCACGGTCGCGGCCTGCGGTGGCAACCTCGGGAGCGTTGTCGTGCCCGTTCCCGCCGTCATACCGCCCGAGACCCGCCAGGTCACGGTCACCGTCCACGACATCAACGCCGTGCGCATCCCCGGCGCCGGGGTCTGGATCGGCGGCGGTGATTACAACCAGGGCGTCTGGTTCAACGTCGACGCGGACGGCACGCACCTGGTCACCCTCCCGGTGTCGACGACGCCGTACTACGTCGAAGCCCCAGCTCAGGGAATCTACGCCCGAGAAATCACCAGTCTCACGGTCGCGGCTGCAGGACCGAACGTTCTCGATCTCGAGTTGGACGAGGTCCCGATCACCCCACCTCCGTTGCTATGACTCTCACCCGCCGCTCTCCCGACCGACATGATGACGGTTCGGTGATCGC
>JANNNL010000746.1:0-9658 GCA_031398525.1 Actinomycetes bacterium
CGTAGAAACCTACCATGAGTAAATTTGGTGGCGTTGACTGGTCGGCGGACTGAGGAGCACGCCAGGCACAGTTTCAAAACTCACCCCGTGAGGCGGCGGGCGGCGCCCAGCGGGTGGCGCGGATGGTCATGTAAGGGACACCGGTGCTTGGATCTCATCGGGGTTCCAGGGTTGCATGGTCATCCCGGCTGATTCGGGTGGTGGCGTCGAGAGGTGGTCTGGGGAGGATCGGTTGGTTCTGCCCCGTACGACTGATTGCCACGTCCGGCTCGGCCACGGATGCCCCGGATGAGGGAAGTGGCTTGGTCCGTTGAGGTTGGAGCCGTTTGCAGCACATGAGTGGGAGCCGCGGTTGAGCGTGTCTTCCTTCGGACCGTGGCCATCGTGATCGTCGTTGTCGCCTGACAGCCGGTGTCGCAGAACACGAGCCAAGGAGTACAACGATGGGTTGCAGGAGACTGGTCGGGATCGATCTCGGGATCGCGAGCGCGCACACGGTGCGGGTGCTCGACGAGGGCGGGAACACGATCGCGAAACGCAAGGCGTGGCCGACGGTGGAGAGCTTGACCGGGGTCGAGAGCTGTACGCGGGCCATGCAGCGGTCGCCTTCATCGATCTCGCCGCCGAAGTCACCACCGAAGTCCGACTGCTACGCGCCGTCCAGGTCGAACTCGCCGCCCACGCGATCGAGCGCGAACGCGCCTATTGCTCGGTCGACCCCGCCGGGCTGGCACGTTCATTGCCCGGTGTCGCCGATATCGGCGGCCCCGCCCTCGTCGCCGCGCTCGGCGACCCGTCACGGTTCCGGACCGGCAAACAGTTCCGGTCCTTCACCGGACTCACCCCACGAGCGTCGGAAACCGGTGACACCGACCGCAAAGGCCAACCGATGTCCAAAGCCGGATCATCACTGCTTCGAGCAACATTGATCCGTGCTGCCGATCACGCCCGCAAGCTCGACCCGCAACTCGCCCGGATCTACCACGTCCAACTGGTCGAACGCGGCAAAGACCACCTCGGCGCGAACTGTGTCGTCGCCGCTCACCTTGCCGAACGGTTCTGGACCGTGATGCACCGCGCCACGCCCTACGTCATCTGTGACAACGACGGACGCCCTGTCACCCCAGCCGAAGCAAAGGCGATCATCGCCGACCAATGGTCGATCCCGCCCGAGGTTCGGGCTCGCCGACGCAACAAAAAAATGGGGAAGGCCCCCCAGCAAGTACTCAAGGCACATGCGAACTCAAACACCCGAAGGGTCGACAAACGAGGCGACCTTCCCCACCCACCATCGTCGCGATCAGACACAACCAACGTCAAGCAACGAACCGCTTGACACCCGATCCCCCATAGGGAATCAGACGTCGGAGACGGTGATCGTGACCTTGTTGATCACGACGTCTTCGCGGGGCTTGTCGCCGCCACCGGTCGGCACCGACTGGATATCGGCGACGATCTCGAGGCCCTTGATGACCTTGCCGAACAAGGCGTAGGCGGGTGGCAGCCGGGCGCCATCGGGGCCCGAGATGATGAAGAACTGCGAGCCGTTGGTGTTCGGGCCGGCATTGGCCATCGCGAACGAACCAATCTCATACTGACCGGCCTTGGGCAGTTCATCGGCGAACTTGTAGCCCGGGCCACCACGGCCGGTGCCGGCCGGGTCGCCACCCTGGATAACGAAGTTCTTGATGATCCGATGGCAGATGACGCCCTCGTAGTAGTGGTAGAGCGCCAGGAACACGAAGTTGTTGACGGTCTTGGGGGCCTTGATCGGGTCGAGAGCGATCACCATCGTGCCGTGGTTGGTCTCCATCGTGGCGGTGTACCGCTTCGACGGATCGATCCCCATCTCGGGCTCGGCGTTGAACGTCTGGGTCTTGGGCGAAGAACCATCGAAGTTGGGGAAGGCATACGGCATAGGCCGACCACGCTATCCGACGTCAATCGCCGGCGCGCCCGCCCGCCTCCACGGGTAACCATCTGGGGAGCGCCGTAGCGCTGACACCGCTACTGCACTCCAAATTGGCGTCTCCTGGCGCGAACCGGTCCTCGTGATCAGCCAGTCCCAACCACTAGTCAGAGTTGCGGGCGGTGTAGTCGGCGATCAGCGCATTGGCGTCGGTGGCGGCCTGAGTAAGTGTCGCTTGCGGGTCTCCGCCCTGCAGGATCGTCGCCACGGCCCGAGCGACGACGACGCGAATCTGCTTCAGCGGCCCGGTGATCGGCCCCGCCGACGTCAGCGCATCCGACGGCGCGTTGACCTGGTCGTAGGCGACCTTGAACCGTGGATCGGTCGCATAGGTCGTCTTCAGCGGGTCGAGCTCTAACGCCCCCGCTCGCACGGGCACATAGCCGGTGGAGGCGGCCCAGGTCGACTGCGACTGGGCGCTGACCAGGTAGTTGATGTAATCCCACGATGCGGCGGTCTTCTCGTCGCCGTGACCGTCGACGATCCACAGCGAGGCCCCGCCCACAAGCACGCCGGGCGCTCCGCCGGGACCAGGCATTGGTCCGACTCCGATGTCGGCCCCGGTCAACCCGGGAATCAGGCCGCCATCGAGCACCGAGATGACCGTGCCGAGCGCGGCGGACGTGCCGATCGTCATGGCCGACGGCGACGTGCTGTCGGCCATCTTCAGGAACACACCCTGACCACTCGGATCGTCACCAATGTTGAACGCCAACCCGTCGTTGATCATCTGCTGGAGGAAGGTCATCAACTCGACTGCCTTGGGGTTGTCGATGAACACCTTGGTGGCCGGGGCCAGACGGCCATTGCCGTTGTCGGTGTACAACTCACCCAACTTGGAGAACCACTGCTCGATGTACCACCCGCCGCCGCCGTCAAAGCCGGTGTCGAGCCCGATCCCCGTGCCGGCGGCGCCCGACGCCACGAGCGTTTGCGACACCGATCGCAGGTCTTCAAGGCTCAACGGCGACGTATTCGGGTCGAGCCCGGCGACCTCGAAGACCCTGCGGTTGTAGTACAGCACGGGATTCGACACGTTGAACGGCATCGACCACTGCACGCCCTCGGTGGAGTACGCCGTCAGGGCCCGCCCAAGGAAGTCGCTGGTGTCCATCTGGGCGGCTTGCATGCACGCACCGATCGGAACGAACGACTTGGTATCGCGCATCTGCTGCACGGCGTACTCGGGAGTCTGGATGATGTCGGGCCGGCTGCTCTCGCTGGACTGCACGTACTTGTCGATCGCCTGCTCATAGCCGCCCTGGTTCTGCAGGACGACGCGAACCTTGGCCTGCGATGCGTTGTACTCGTCGGTCAGCTTGACGAGGGAGTCCTCCAAGCCGCCCTTCATGCCGTGCCAGAAGGTGAGCTCCACCGGGCCTGACGCCGCGGCGAGCGCGTCGACGGGGCACGCGGGCAGGTCCGACAACGGTGTGGTCGTGGTCGTCGGGGCGGGGATCGTCGGAGCCGGAGTGGTCGGCGGCAATGTCTCACCCGGCGCTGCGGTCACCGGCGGCACAGTGACCTGGGGCAGCGTCGGCGTCGTCGGAGTAGTGGGGGCCGGGTCGTTGCCTGCCTGCAAGATCGGCCCGCCGTCGCCGCAGGCCGTGAGAACGGCCAGCGTGCCGGCGATCGCTAGACGCTTCATCGTCCGCGACCTCATCCTTTGACCGCTCCTGCGGTCAGTCCCCGCACCAGTTGGCGTTGGAAGATCATCAGCACGGCGAAGACCGGAACTGCGGCGATCAGGGTGCCCGCCATCACGAGGTTGGGCTTGTCAACGTCGGCTGTCGCCAGCAGTTTGAGGCCGCTCTGCACCGTGTTCATGTTCTCCTCGGTCGTAATCAGGCGGGGCCAGAGGTACTGATTCCAACTCGACAGGAAGGCGAACAAGGCCAGCGCCCCCATCGTCGGACGGACGAGCGGTACGGCGACTTCACGCAGAAATCCCCAGTGTCCGAGGCCGTCCATGCGGGCCGCCTCGCGCAAATCCTTCGGCAACTGTAGGAAGGTCTGGCGGATGAGGAACGTCCCGAATGCGGTGGCGAGGAACGGCACGGCCAAACCCTGGAAGCTGTTCAGCCAGCCAAGCGAATCGACGGTCCGCCGGTTGACCACCAGGGTCACTTCGAATGGCACCAGCAACGTGGCGAGGAAGACTGCAAAGATCAGCGCCTTAAGCGGAAAGCGCAGGAAGGCGAAGGCGTACGCCGACATCACTGCGGTGACCACCTGGGCCACGGTGACGATGACCGCAACCACGAACGAGTTGAGCAGGTAGCGCCCCAGGTTCCCCTGTGACCAGGCCGTTCGCAGGACATCGGTCGTGAAGTGTTCGGGAACGAACGGGTGTTGCAGCACCTGGTTACCCGGCTTCAATGCGGCCAGGACCGTTGCATACACCGGAAACAGCACGACGAAGGTGACGATCAGCAGCAAGGTGTACCGACCAACCTTGCGCCATCCTCGACCGGCCGAGTCGATGCTGGCGATCGTGCCCTGCTCGCGCTTCGAGAAGCGCCGCTTCGGCTCTGCACCTGGCTCACGCTTACGAGGCATAGTGCACCCGCTTGTCGAAGCTGCGGAACTGGACCGCCGACAGCACCAGCAACACAACGAACAGCAACACCGCAGTCGTCGCCTGCAGGCCGTCGTTGTTGCGGATGGTCGACTCATTGCCGTAGATCAGATATGTCAGCGTGGTCGTCGAACCCTGCGGCTGCGGACCGCCGTCGGTCAGCAGGTCGACCTCGCCGTATGCCTGGAACGCCCGGCTGACCAACACGACCGAGGCGAACAGCAACGTCGGGCCGAGCATCGGAATGGTGACGTTGGTAAACCTGCGCCACCCACCCGCTCCGTCGACGAAGGCGCTCTCGTAGAGGTCACGCGGGATGCTCTGCAAGCCGGCGGTCACGACGATGAATGTGAACCCGAGATTGGCCCACACGCTCGACATCGCCACGGCAGTGAGCGCGGTTCCCTTGTCGTTGAGCAGCCCGGTTTTGATCACCGGGAACAGCCGGGTGATCCATCCAACGCGTGCCAACGCCCCCGTCGACGGCTGCAGCAGGAATAACCACATCAGCGAGGCAACCGCAATCGATGTCGCCACGGTGGACGAGAAGATCGTGCGGAAGATGCCGATGCCCTTGAGGTAACGGTCGGCGAGCACCGCCAGCCCGACACCGAGGACCAGACCGAGGGGCACGGTGAGCAGGGCGAACTTAGCGGTAACGATGAGTGCGTGGTGGAATTCCGGCGAGCGCAGCACGTCGGTGTACTGGTCCCAGCCGTTCGACTTGCAGGCCTTGCCCTGACTGTTGCAGCGCTGGTGGCCGAGCCAGATCGCCTTGCCCAGCGGATACAGGACAAAGAGCCCAAGGACCACCAGCGACGGAGCGAGCATCAGGGCGGCGAGCCCCGTTTCTTTCCGGCGGGTTCGACGGGCGAGAGCCATCAGATTCGCCGCCCGGTCTGCGGGTCGAAGTGGTGGCGGCGGTGCGCCCAGGCTTCGACGTGGATCTCGTCGCCTTCACGAGGAATCGTGCCTTCGGTGGGGGTCCGCACCACGATGCGGGTTTCGCTGTGCCCGATCACGGTGCAGGTCACGTGGACCTCGTGGCCAAGTTGCTCGACAAGCAGGACCCGCGCCGCCAGCCGACCGTTCTCGTCGATCGTCAAGTGCTCCGGGCGAACCCCGACCAGGTGGTTGCCGGGCTCCAACGAACCGGCGGGGAAGATGTTCATCGGTGGCGTACCAAGGAACGTCGCCACGAACGTGGTCGACGGCTTGTCGTACACCTCTTGGGGGGTGCCGACCTGCTGCAGCACACCCTGGTTCATGACGGCGATGCGAGTACCCATCGTCATCGCCTCGACCTGATCGTGCGTCACGTAGACGAACGTGGAGCCGAGTCGATGGTGGAGCGCGACCAACTCCGCGCGGGTTTCACCGCGCAGCTTGGCATCGAGGTTCGACAGCGGCTCGTCCATACAGAACACGGCCGGCTGACGCACGATCGCCCGGGCGAGGGCGACGCGCTGGCGTTGCCCACCCGAGAGTTGACCGGGTTTCCGGCCGAGGTATTCGGTCAAGCCAAGCATGTCGGCGGCCTCGCGAGCCGCCATCTCGCGGGTCTTCTTGGCGTCGCCGCGGACCTTGAGCGGGAACTCGATGTTCGCCTGCACCGTCTTGTGCGGGTACAGCGCATAGCTCTGGAAGACCATCGCCACGTCGCGTTCCTTCGGTTCGATGTCGTTGACCTTGCGGTCACCGATCCACACCTCGCCCTCGGTTGGGTCTTCGAGCCCAGCGATCATCCGCAGCAGCGTCGACTTCCCGCAGCCCGAGGGGCCGAGCAGAATCATGAAGTCGCGATCCGCGATGTCAATTGACACCCCGTCCACCGCTGTGGTGCCGCCGAAGCGCTTGGTAATGCCTATCAGTCGTACGCCTGCCATCAACGCGCAGGCTACGCCGTTGTGAGACCAGTCGATGCCACGAGCCCCGCTCGAGTCAACCCCGCGACATTCCTGATCATCTTCATGAAGTCCAACGACTCTCCGAGTGCTCGCGTTTGCAGTCCCAGTAGCCTTCGGGAATGGCCGATGTTGACGAGGCAGTGTCTGGGACCGACCTTGAAGCGATCGCAAGCGACCTCGCCGACGTGGAGGCCGCGCTGGGACGACTGCAGTCGGGCGAGTACTGGACCGACGAGGTCACGGGCGCGGCCCTGCCCGATGAACTGCTGGCGGCCGAGCCGTTGATTCGTCATCTCCCGACCGCCGAGTGAATCGCCGGCTTCTCCTCGCCGCGGCTGCCCTCGGCGGAGGAACGGCGACGGCTGTTCGCGTCGCCCGCTCACCTCAACGACGGCTCCGACTCCAGCGCACCACCCGCATCTGGCGGCTCACCGCCCGTAACGGCGGCCGTTGGGTCGTCGCCAAGACCCGAGTGGCAGCAACCCGCGACGAGGCCCGCAAGGACGCCGTGAACAAGCGGTTCGCCATCCAGTCGTCACAGGATGTCGCTCGCGAACTCGGCCAGATGAAGGGGGCAATGATGAAGGCCGGCCAACTGGTCAGCTTCATTGTGGAAACCATGCCCGACGAAGCCCAGCTGGCCCTCTCATCGCTGCAGGCCGACGCGCCGCCGATGGCCCCGTCGCTCGCCGCGGGCGTCGTTGAGCAGGAGTTGGGCGCGCCGCCGGAGAAGATTTTCCTCGATTGGAATCCGACGCCGATCGGCGCCGCATCGGTCGGCCAAGTCCACCGAGCCGTGCTGCGCGACGGCCGAATCGTGGCCGTCAAGGTCCAATACCCCGGCGTCGGCGAGGCGATCGGCGCTGATCTCGACAATGTGCAGGCGCTGTATGCGATCTTCGGGGCATTCGCCCTCAAGGGTCTCGACACGAAAGCGCTCGTCGATGAACTGCGGGCGCGCATGATCGAGGAACTCGACTACCGCATCGAGGCCCGCAACCAGACCGAGTTCGTCGACCACTACGCCGGGCACCCGTTCATCCGGATTCCCGCGGTGATCCCCGAGTACTCGACGGGCCGGGTGTTGACCACCGAGTGGGTCGACGGCGTGTCGTGGGCCGACTTCGTCGCCCAGGCTTCAGATACGGCTCGTCACAGCGCCGGCGAGATCCACTGGCGATTTTCCCAGGGCTCAGTTAATCGGCTGGGAGCGTTCAACGGCGACCCCCACCCCGGGAACTACCGCTTCGGCCTCGACGGTTCGGTCACCTTTCTCGACTTTGGCCTGGTCAAGCGATGGACGGGCGACGAATGGGCACGCCTCGCGCCGTCCCTCGACGCAATTCTCGCCGGCGACCGAGTCAGTCTCGTCACGAACATGGAGCACCTCGGGTTCCTCCAACCCCGCCACGGACTGAACGCCGAGCAAGTCTTCGAGTACGTGAGCGCGCCGTACGTACCGTACCTCGATGACTCGTTCACGTTCACCAGGGAATTCGTGCGCGAGACCCTCGGCAAGATGCTCGACGTGAAGGGGCCGCTCCGCGACGTGATCGAACAACTCAACATGCCAACCAGCTTCGTGATCCTCGACCGGGTTGTTTGGGGAGTCAGTTCGCTGCTCGGCAAGCTCGACTGCGCCGGACCATGGCGAGGGATGCTGATGGAGTACCGCGACGGTGGCCCGCCGATGACGGATCTGGGCCGAGCAGACGCGGCCTGGTGGTCGGCCCGGGCGACCGGTCAGTGGCTCGCTAAGACCTCCGCGGTCGCCGCTCGCTAGATTCGATCAACGCCGGGGTTTCCGGAAGATACCGTTTAACCCGAGTTGGGGGCGCAGATGGCCGATCCGTACAAGCCGAGAGCACCGTTCGCCCCGTGGGATCGGCGCGAATTGCCGGGAACGTTCGATGTCGAGGAGTCGGCGCGACGGGTCGGCAACTACAAGTGGGCCGAAATGAAGCTGTTCGAATCGCTCGGCGGCTGGGTGGCCACGGTGCCCGAACTCGACGTGAAGATGCGCCTCGGCACGCACTGCTACAAGCACGCCTGGCATGCGGAGCTATGGCACAAGCGTCTGCCCGAGCTACGTGAGATGAACCCCGATCGCCTCACCGTTCCCGCCAACGACGCCATGGTCCGTTTCGTCGAAGCGATGACCGAACCCGAGGCACCCGAGCTGACGATCGAGAAGCTCGTCGGCGTCTACCGGGTGTTTATTCCCCGCTTCATCTCCGCCTACACCTTCCACAAGAACAACACGTCACAGATCACCGACGCCCCGACGATCCGCTCGTTGAACTTCATTTTGCAGGACGAGTTCGACGATTGGCGCGACGGCGAGATGATCATCCAGTCATTGATCGAAACCCCTGAGGAAGTGGCGAGGGCCGCCGCCCACCAAGCAAAACTCGAAGCAATCATGGTGGAGGCCGGCGGCATCACCGGGCCCGGATCGATCGGAATGGTGCCATGAGAAAGTTTTTCCCCGTCGAGGAGTTGGCCCGCGACGACCGCTTCAACAAAGTGACGATGCGCGAACGGATGACCGACCCGCGCACCACCTTTGGCAATACCTCGACCAAGGCCCCCAAGGAAAAGGCCTCAAATCGGCTCGTACCCGAGCGTCGCGATTCGGCCGATGCGGCGCGGGCGTTGATGCACGGCATTTTCGTCGGCGAGGTACAGGCCCTCGAAGGAGCTGGGCGCACCTGCCACGACTTCGACGCCGTCGGGGTCCCTGGCGCAGGCGACGACGCCGTGCCGTTCGCACTCAAGCTCGACATGGCCCGCCAGGCGTGGGACGAAGCCCGCCACGTCGAAATGTCGATCAAGCTGTCCGACTGGATGGGTACCGAGATCGGCCAGTTCGCCGAGAACACCGTGCTGTTCGCTGCCGCCTGCAGCCAAGTCCCGATCCTGCGGTTGGCCGGCGTCAACCGCGCCCTCGAAGGCCTGGCGATCGACGTGTTCACCACGATGAAAGACTTCGGCAACCTGGCTGGCGACCCGTACCTCGAGTTCTGCGAGGACTGGATGCTGGCCGACGAAGTCACCCACGTGAAGATGGGTTCCGACTGGCTGCGCAAGGTCACCGAGAACGACCCCGAACGACGCAAGAAGGCCCTCGAGTTCCAGTCAGTCGTCGGCAAGCTGTTCAGCTACGGCGGAACTCGCAGCGACTCGAAGGAGTCGCCGATCGGC
>JANNNL010000752.1:0-2084 GCA_031398525.1 Actinomycetes bacterium
GCGCGAGCTCGGGGTCGCGCCCCACCTGGATGCGCTGGCCGGCGAAGCCGGGGAGGAACGACGGGAAGCACACCGAGGCGTAGACCCCGTTGAGATCCATATCGGCGATTCGCGCCCCGATGTCCCACGCACCGGGCCGCATCTGATCGAAGCGGGTCGGCTCGAAGCTGTACTCACTGACCGGGCGACCGACGACGGCGTTGAACCCGACGTTGGGAATCTCCTGGCCTTCGAACACCCACGCTTCGGACCCGTCTGCCCGCTCGACCACCCGCGGGGCACGGTCGGCAAGGTGGCGTGGGAACCGGCCGAGGAACGTGTGGGGCGGCTCGACGATGTGATCGTCAACGGAGATGACGGTGAACGATCGGTCGGCCCGCGGCGGGTCGGGGAGAAAACTGACCTTGCCGGCCTCGGCGGTGGTGAACCCCGGGCGCCGCTGGAGATCGTCCAGTGAGATGGCCATCAGTCAAGAACCTCCGGTTCGACGGCGAGCAGTTGTCGCACCACACCATGCCAGTAGACCGGAGCCGCCCGCTCGACGAGCGACGCCTTCAGTTGGCGTTGAGCACTCAGCGGAATCGGCCGCGACCGGGCCCCGAGAGCACGGACCTGCCAGTGCAGCATGCAGGTGCGTTCGAACAACATCGACTTGTAGACGGCCTCGGCGATCGTCGGGGCGGTGACGATCACGCCGTGGCTGACAAGTAGCGCAACCGACGCATCGCCGATCAGGTCGGCCAGCGCGGCCCCCAGGTGGGGGGCGTCAACCTCGCCGTCGTAGTCGTCGACGAGCACCATCTCGCCCGCCAGGATTGACGAGTTCTGATGGACCAGCTCGGGTAGTTCGCCAATCGCCGCCAGCGTGACCGCATAGGGCGGGTGGTTGTGGATGACGACCCGCGCATCGGCGCGGCGGCGATGGAGTTCGGTATGGATATGCACGGCAGGAGTGACGTCCCAGGTGCCGTCGATCACCCGACCCTCGGTATCGATCGTCAGCATGTCGCGGGCCCGCACCTCGGCCCACCACAGCCCCCACGGATTGACGAGCAGGTTGTCGCCGTCGGCGACGGTGATGTGGCCGGTCAGATTCTCGACGAACCCGGCATCGTCGAGATGACGCAGGGCGACGGCCAACTCCTGGGCCGGGGTCAAGTCGCGATCGAGCCCCGGGAGCAGCCGCGGGGCCCACGTTGCGAGCCCCCCAATGCGTTCGTTCGTCATCGAACCCCCTGTCAGTTCCATTGAACCAGGCATGGCCCTGATGTGCTGGTATTCGAGGTGTGCTCCCCGCTGCCGACCCCGCCGACGACCTCCGCTATCGCGCCGCCGGTTGGTGGGGTTCGACCACTCTGTCGGAGCGCATCGCCGATCTGGCCGCCGAGCGGGGAGCCGACGTCGCCTATCGGTGGGGTGACGCTGCGCTCACCTGGCAGGGCTACTCCGACTTCGCCGATGCCGTCGCGGCCCGCCTGGTCGGCGAGGGCATCGCCCGCGATAACCGGGTGCTCGTCTGGCTGCCCGACGGCGGGGCGGTCCACGGTGCTCTACTTGGCTGCGAGCGGGCGGGAGCCGTTGCCGTCGGGGCGGGTTGGCGCGCCGGTCGCCGCGAACTCGAGTACCTGGTGGAACGCTCCGGAGCCGTCGCCGCGGTGCTCCCGTTCGACACCCCCCCGGGCTCGGCCGATGAGCTTGCCGCCCGGCTCGGAT
Organism: Actinomycetes bacterium; assembly: GCA_031398525.1. Classification (GTDB taxonomy): domain Bacteria; phylum Actinomycetota; class Acidimicrobiia; order Acidimicrobiales; family Ilumatobacteraceae; genus JANMJD01. The sequence continues at coordinate 1,714 of JANNNL010000752.1, forward strand.
TGCGGCTCGTCGCGCTCACCGATCTCCATGAACCGACGGTGCGGCCCGGGCCGACCGGTTCAACCGGCGGGCGGGCCCTCGGGCCGTCGGAGTTGTGGATGCTCAACTCCACCTCGGGGACGACCGGGCGACCCAAGTGCGTCATGCAAACGATCAACCGGTGGGTGTACTTCCATCACAAGGCGATGTCGTTCGGGGCGCTACAGGCCGACGAACGGTTCATGAGCGTGGTGCCCGCCCCGTTCGGCTTGTCGGCGCTGGCGCGGCGCGCGAATGTCGCGATCGCGGTGATCGTCAGTTCGGCGATCTTCTCGTTCCTGCACCTGGCGCCGGACCAGCCGGCGCTGGTCACGACCAACACCTTCGTGTTC
>JANNNL010000039.1:0-5576 GCA_031398525.1 Actinomycetes bacterium
CGATCGCGGCGGCCCGGGTGTTGACAAACCTGCGGGTGGCGGGACCTTGATCATTCTTCATGTTCTCACTCCAATTTCGATGTCGATGGCGGGAAATCTCGGATGCGGTCGACCCTGGTCGAATCAGCCGTTGGGTGGCGGCGGGAGCGCTGCTTCCAGCTCGGCCGCAGTCACGCCGAGGGTGGTAGCTGCGGCATCGAGATCGAACGGGGGCTGACCGAGAGCGGCGTTGAGTTCATCAACGGTCACTCCAAGAACTGCTGCCGCGTCCGTGAAGTCGGGAGGTCCGCCACTGCCGGGATCCGCACCCTGTCCTCCACCTGGACCAGCCACCGCTTCGGTCGTCTCACCGCTGAAGCACGTCAAGATGGCGTTCAATTCGGGCTGATGAGCGTGGTAGTGGAAACCAAGCTCATCTGTCCCGTGTCCGTTGCACGCGTTGAGGTCGGCTGTGGCGAGCGCAGCGGCGTCGAGCGGAGCGTGGATGGCAAAGCCGTCCATGGCATAACCGAACATCGCGGTCTCTCCCTCAGCTACCTCCCCATCCGCGTCGGAACAGCCCAGCGCAGCGTGCATGTGGTAGCCGTCGTCGGGGTTGATGTGTCCACCGCAGTCGTCGAACGCCGCGATCGTGTAAGCACCCAAGATCGCGTCGACCGGCGCGCTCGCCTCGATACGCACTCCGTCGAGGGTGACTCCCAGCGTCGCCCCCACATCAGTCGGCTCGGCGGCCAGTACCGGTCTCACGGGAATCTCCACCGTCACTTGCATCGGCTCGCTGTTGTCGAGCCACTCGATACGACCCTCGATGCAGACGTTCTGTGTGTCGGGATCGACCTCGCCGCCACCAAATGCGCCCCTGATTGCAGCTTCGAAGAATTCCGCCGTGTCAGTGACTCGAACGGTGCCGTCCTCGTCGTAGAGCTTCCAGTTCGGATCTTCGTAGAGCTCGGCAAGACCGACAATGAACTTGCCATCAAGGTCGTACAGGGCGTCGCCGTCGAACCAGATGCCGCCAGCATCGGCGCCATCGGAGGTCGTGCTCGGGCAGAATGGACCAAGCTCAGTTCGCGTCGTCGGGAAGCCGGCGATTGTGATCTGGTAGCACGAGGTCGCTGTACCGCTCGCCAGCGTGCAGTCAACGGTCACGGCCTCCTTGGCGAGGGCGCCGTCAAAAAACTTGCTCGGATCGACGCTTCCCGACGATTCTCCAGTCGTGGCTGCGGTCGTGTCGACTGCGACAACCACGGTCGTTTCCACCTCCGGCGAAGCCGTGGTCGTGGCCGGCACCTCAGTCGACGGACCGGCGGTCACGGCTACCGACGCCGCAGTTGTGACACTGGTGCTGTTGGATGAGCCGCCAGAACCACAGGCACCCAGCATGAGAACCGCCGTGACGAGGGTCGTGGAAACCGTTGATCGACGATGATTGCGTAGCTTCATGAGACCGATCATGCACCCGGTCACTGTGAGAACCCTGTGAGATGCCGGCTCGAAGCTCGATTGCGGCTCCGACGGGGTCGGCCGGTATGTCAAACGCTCGCGAACCACGCGATCAACGGGTCTGGGTGACCAACTCGGCGAGAGCGCGGGCGGCCGCGTTGGCACCGCACATGCCGTGCGCACCGGCCCCGGGGGGCGTCGATGCGGAGCACAGGTACGTGCCGGGGACGCCGGTGAAGTAGGGGTCGCGGGCGAATCGGGGGCGGAACAGGAGCTGTTTCGGCGAGGCCGCGCCGCCGATGATGTCACCGCCGATGTAGTTGGGGTTGTGGATCGACATCTCGGTGGTGGAGCGAACCGCCATGCCGATGATCCGCTCCCGGAAGCCGGGAGCGAACCGTTCGATCTGGGCGATGATCGCCTCGGTCGCGTCACCGGAGTAGCCGTGGGGGACATGGGCGTAGGTCCACAGCGGATGAACGTTGCCAACCGACCGACCCGGGTCGGCAAGATACTGCTGGCCGACCAGCACGAACGGCCGCTCGGGCATCGTGCCCTGATGAACGGCAAGCTCGTTGGCGACGACTTCACCGCAATCACCGCCAAGGTGAACCGTGCCGGCCTGACAAGCGGGAGGGGTGGCCCACGGAACATTCCCCTCAATGGCGAAGTCGACCTTGAACGCCCCGGGGCCGTGGTGAAACCGACGGTAGGAGCGGGCGACGCGCGCCGGCAGCCGGTCACCGAGCAGGTCTGCCGCGGCCGACGGCGACACGTCGAGCATCAGCACGTCGCTCGTCGGCAGATCGTCGAGCGAGGTCACCCGCTGGTTGGTTTCGATGACTCCGCCGCGCTGCACGAGGTCCGCGGCCAGCGCATCGGCGATCGCCTGCGACCCACCTTTGGCCACCACCCACCCCTCGGCGTGACCGGCGACCAACAGCATCAGCCCGACCGCGCTCGTCATCGGACGGTCGAGCCGGTAGAAGGCATGAGAGGCGACACCCGCCCACAGCGCCTTGGCCTCCTCGGTCTTCCACATCCGAGCCAGCGTGGCGGCCGGAAGCGCGGCGGCAGCACCGAAGCGTGCCATCAGCAGCGGATGCCGCGGCACCCGCAGGACCGGTTGGGTGGCGTCGCTCAACAGATCATCGGCATGCGACGCCAAGGCCGAGAACATACGCCGCCACCGCCGGCCGTCAGCACCCATGGCTTCGACGGTCCGGTCGATCGATCGATACATCACTCCGGCCGAACCGTCGTCGAGTGGATGGACGCAGTCGATCTCGGGCTGCAACCAGGTCAGCCCCTGGGCGGCCAGATCGAGCGTGGTCAGAAACGGTGACCCGGCGGCGATCGGATGGAATGCCGAGCAGTGATCGTGCACCAACCCGGGCACGATCATCTCGGAGCTACGCGTGCCACCGCCGATCGCGTCGCTCGCCTCGAGGACGGTCACCTGCAGCCCGGCGCGGGCGAGTCGAGCGGCGGCAGCGAGCCCGTTCGGCCCGCCGCCCACCACGATGGCTGACGTCATACGGCTACCAGCTATCGGCCCGAAGTGTCACTTCCTCCCGCCGGTTCCCGGATGAGGCACGCCCGGGGCGACGTAGCCCTCGCGCGTCCAGGTAATGGTGTGCGGAATCGGGCCGTCGGGCAACCACGGCTGAGTGTTGTAAGCATCGTCGTTGTGATACCAGCCCTTCTCGACCGTGCCGAGCGCGGCGTCGATCACCCGGTACTGCACCTTCTTGCTGAACGCCGGCTGAGATTCGGTGAAGGCGACGACCACGTCACCCGGTTCATACTCGCACCGCTCCTGCATCCCGGCGATCAGCCGCTCGTCGAGGCAGTGACCGTCACCGAAGTTCCACCCGGTGAGCACGTTGCTGACGAACTCGCCTTCGCGCTGGACCCGGGTATCCATGTTGTCGACGTGACGCATCAGCGCCGACATATGCATTCGGCCCATCGGGTGCATCATCCGGAACGCCACGGCCTTCTGGATGAAGATCTCAGAAATCTCTTTGCCGAACAACGGCTCGATCTGGTCGATCTGGTTGTCGGCCGACTTGACGATCCGCTCGTTGATCCGGTCCTCCATCGACTTGTCGCGGAACGAGAACGAGGCCGATGCCCAGTTGCCGGCGTACTGCTTCATCCCGACGAGGAACGACACATACTGCGGCCTGAGCGCCCCGAGAATAATCGGCGCGAGCGCTGCGCAGACGACGGTGACGAGCAGTACGGGCTCCATGTCGCCCAGCCCGTAGCCGTTGCCGGCATGGAAGTTGGCGAAGATGAACGCCGCGCAGAACATGAAGAACACGTTCCACTCCAACGGCACCGCCAACGGGAACGTCGAGATGATGAACGTGTGGAGCATCCAGATCGAGATGATCGCGATCCATGTCGCCCACGGCCACGGCGAGAACAGCAGCACCATCGGCATGATCAGCTCGCAGGTCGTGCCGCCGATGTGGGCGAGCAGGTGAGTCATCCTCGACGGCCGCAGGTCGTTCGGGTAGTCCTTGACCGTCGCCTTACGGAACTTGTCCCACACCACCCACGGCGTGTTCTGCACCATGATCGCCACGGTCGACGAGAAGCCGTGCTGCATCTTGGAGAACCCGGCGCCCATCCACACCACGACGATGAAGATCTTGGCGGCGATGATCATGTCGACGAAGTTGCTGAACAACCCGAAGCACAACATCGTCGCGACGTACTGCTCGGACCGCGCCGACAGGAATACGACCTTGTCGCGCAACCCCATCAGCAAGATCAGCCCGCAGTAGATCAGCACCGCCCACTGGGGATAGACACCGGCGCTGCCCTCGGGCATGCCGGCGATCGGCTCGGGTGAGAGGAACAGCAACAGCAACAGGCTGGCCAGGATCAGCTTGTACAGGCCGGTGTCCCACGGGGTCCGCCGGGTGCCCTTGGTGAATGGCACGTGGTTCGGATACGGCGGGACGCGCAGGGTGTCCTGCTGCCACCAGTAGAGGATCCCGCCGATCGGCGGATCGAAGTGGAACGCCAACGGGCCACACGTCGCCGCCAGACCCATGATCTCGAGCAGGATCGTCCAGACCATCAGCTTCTGATAGAGGATCGGTTCGTCCCACCAGCCGGCAATGTTGTTGAACTCCAGCCCCTTGGTGAACGCGCCACAGACGATCAATCCGAACAACCCGTAGTAGAAGATCTTCCAGGCATAGAAGGTTCCCGTCTGCTTCGGCGTGCCAAAGCCCTGCTCCACCCAGTGGAGCTGCAGCAGCTTCATCCGGGGGAAGAACGGGATTTTGGCGAACTCGTCGAGATCGACGGGCGGTAGTTCAGCCGTGCGGTAGCCCATGGTCAGTTACCCCTTCCTCTTACGTGCTCGCATACTCCGGTCACGCCGTTGGCGTTCGATCTCCAGGTAATACTCGTCATCTTCTGCCTTCCTGGTGGACACGATCTTTCCGGAGAGCCGCGCCAGCTCCTTTTCCCGGACGCGCAGGCGTCTCCACGCCTTGCGCTTGTTCTTGCGGCGCAGCCGTTCGATGTGGTCTTCCTCGTTCTCGGACGTGCCGCTGAGGTAGGTCTCCTCGATCTCGTCGAGCCGCTCGATCGCCTCGTGCGACGGGAGTTCGAGCAAGATCTGGCCGCGCGCCATGAGGTACATGCGGTCGGAGTACTGCAGCGCCTTGCGAGCGTGCTGCTCGACGATCAGCGCCCCCATCCCGCTCTCGTTGGCCGCGGCGCGCACGGCACCGAGCAACCGGTCGACGATCATCGGGGCGAGCCCGAGCGACAGTTCGTCGGCCAGAAGCAGCTTCGGCTTGCGGCTCAGCGCCCGGGCGAGGGCGAGCATCTGCTGCTCACCACCCGACAGCATCCCGCCGCGCACCGACAGTCTGGGTTCGAGCTCGGGGAACAGCGCCAGGGCGGCATCGACCGACCCACCGCCGATGCGCAGGTTGTCGCGCGCCGACAGCTTGGTGAAGATCAGCCGATCCTCGGTGACCAGGCCGACCCCCGAGTCGCGTACCCGCTGGTACATCGGAGTGAAGGTCGGCACGTTGTTGAACATGACGATGCCGTCGACCGGCGTCAACTCACCGGCGATCGTCATCAGCGTGGTCGTC